>JBAVNY010000079.1:0-17861 GCA_049691535.1 Candidatus Acidiferrum sp. | reverse complement strand
CGCCACTGGAGGAACGTAACTAGTTCGCGGGCGAAGTAGAAATAGCTAAATGGATCAGAAATGAATGGGGTGGGAGACGGGGATTGAACCCGCGACATTCGGTGCCACAGACCGACGCTCTACCAGCTGAGCTACTCCCACCGCTGCGAGAAGTTTAACATGGGCGCGAGGCGAGCAAAAGAGTGGGGGATGGGCGGCGGGCGTTCTCAATTAGGGAAGCGGGGAGTAGAAAATCAAGGATCAGGCGCCGAGCTGAAGCCCGGTCCCTACATACCCAAGCCATGGATATTGCGTGGTCGCGCTCGCACCGGGATTGCCCGAGTTGCTCTTAGCAAGCTGGAAACGCCGTACTAGATGGGCGAATAGGTGAGACGGGGCGCTTGTTAGACTGAGGCAGGGAAATGTGTCCCCGCGCATGAACCCGCAACCTTCGGACCGCCTGCATTTTGACGTACAGCTCTCGTCGGCTCGCGTAGTTATCGCGATGCTGGCGTGTTTGTGCCTGATCGAACTGCACCCGATCCGCGAAGTGGCCAACGCGCTGGCTTTCCTGATCGCCTACCTGATCGTTTCCATTGGCATATTGTTGGCGGAGCGGGCCCTGCGTCGCTACAACTGGCGGTTGCCGCTGATGTGCGACGTGGCGGTGGTCGGCATATTTCTGTACATTTCGCCGGAAGTGATGCCGGCTTGGTTTCTACTGTTTTTCGTCGCTTTCGCGGCTGGTTTCCGCCTGAACCTGCGCTTTGCGTTGACCCTCTGCTTTGGCTTGCTGCTGCTCGCGGTGGCGCTAGATATGCACCGCGCCGAGCGGCTCAACGGCTCATACGTCTTGTTATATTCGATGCCGTTTCTAACCGCGTCTTTCCTGGGCGCAGCCGGTATGGCGTTTCTGGGCGATCGCAATCGCCTGTTCGCCACGCAGCAGGACTTTCTGTCGCGTCTCTCGACTACCATGCACGTGGAACTTGGTCTGGCGGAATCTCTGCGGCTGCTGCTGGAAGAAATTGCCGCAGAATTCCAGACCGAAGTGGCGCTGCTGGCATTTCGTGACGCAGACCTGGAGCGAATATTCTTGTGGCAATTGAAAGCAGGCGAGAGTGAGCGTCTGATTCCAGACAATCTTCCACTGACCCGCGCCGACGGTTTTCTGCTGGACGATATGGAAGCATCGCTGTGCTGGAACTCGCTGGAAGGGCGCGGCACGGGCTTTGGTTGGGATCGCCGAGATGGTAGCACGCTAAAAATATTGCCGCGAATTCCGGGGCCCACGCAGCAGGAGTTTGGGATTCGCAACCTGCTGACCGTGCCGTTTGATCAAGACAATCATGCGGCGGGCCGGCTGTTTCTGGTCAATCGGAAGCCGACACGCGCGCCTTTTACCAAGGATGATCTGGCATGGTTCGAGCGCATCGCGCGGCACGTCAGCGGCTCGCTGGAAAATGTGTTCCTGCTGCGGCATTTGCGGGCGCGCGCTATTGAAGCCGAACGATCGCGCATCTCCCGCGATCTGCACGATGGCATTCTGCAGACGCTCTTGAGCATCGAAATTCAACTCGATGTGCTACGCCGCAAAGTGCCCAATCAGCCAGACCAACTGGAGGCCGGCCTTTCGTCGTTGCAACAGACCGTCAGAAACGAAGGTGGGGAGCTGCGCCACATGGTCACCGACCTGCGTCCTCTGCGCGTACAGTCCGCGGATTTGGTCGATTTGATGCGCGGATTTGGCGAGCGTTTCCGCAACGAGTCCGCTCTGGCCCTCGATTTACTGGTAGATTCGGCCGAATTACACGCGCCAGACCGTGTTTGTAGGGAGATTTTCCAGATTTACCGTGAAGCACTCAACAACATAAAAAAGCATGCGAAGGCTTCCCATGTCGTGGTAAAACTGACGCAGGATGACAGCCGGCTCGTCTTAGTGGTAGACGATAATGGCGAAGGATTTAGCTTCGCCGGGCGATTTACAGGGGATGAGCTCGACCGCCTGAGGCTGGGTCCAATTTCCATCAAGGAACGAACGCGAACGGTTGGGGGAGTGTTGACGGTAGAGTCAAACCCTGGGCATGGTGCGCGTCTAACGATCGAGGTTCCGCTCGGCTAATATGGCGAAGACCAAACAGCAAATACGAGTGTTGATGGCCGATGATCACGCGATCTTTCGTGACGGCTTGCGAAAACTTCTCGATGGCGACGAAGATATTGTGATCGTTGGCGAGGCGCAAAACGGCGCGGAATGTATCAAATTGCTGGCAAAACTGAAGCCGGATATTTTGCTGCTGGATTTGCGCATGCCGGATAAAGACGGCCTGGCTGTCCTGGAAGAAGTGAATTTCGATCAGACCCCGACCCGCGTGATTGTGTTGACTGCGGCGGAAGACGATCGCGATGTGGTGCGTGCCATGCGTTTGGGCGCCCGCGGCGTAGTGCTGAAACAGTCGGCCACGGATTTGTTGGTGAAGAGTATTCACCGCGTCCATGCCGGTGAAATCTGGCTGGACAACCGCATGACCGCCGAAGTGATGAAGGCGTTTTCCAAGTCTTCGGAAGCCGGACCGCGGCGCGAGAAACCACTGCTGTCCGATCGCGAAAAAGAAATTGTGCAACTGGTGGCGCAAGGGTTTCGCAACAAGGAAATTGGCGAGAAATTGTTTATTTCCGAGCAGACCGTCAAGAATCACCTGCACAATATTTTCGACAAGCTGGGCGTCTCGGATCGCTTGGAACTGGCGCTGTACGCCATCCATCACCGCTTGATCGATCACTCTTAATTTTCTATTTTCAAATTTCCATACAGAAAACTAAAGCGTGACAGTAGCTAAATTACTGTCGTTCTGTCGCGCGTAGTTCTTTTGTAGTATTGCCCACTCAGCAATTGCCCCTTATTCTCGCGGAAGTTTTTACGGGTGTGTTTCGCGGTCGGGGGACTGCGAAGCTCTGAGCAATTTGTGGCGAGAATCCATCCGCAAGCGAGGTTTTTGCGGCGCGGAACGGGTGTGTCTCGCCAGTTGCCAGAGTGCACCGATTGAAAATCGGAACCGAAAGTGGAAACGTCGATGTCCTTCGCTCCTATCGCACGCTGCGCTTTGCGCATCTTGTTTATCTGCTTCGCCTTTTTCTGCGGAGCCAGTCTTTTCCTCAGTATTTGTGTCGCCGTAAATCCCATTCCGCAACCAAAAGCCATTGCTATCACCGGGAGAATCGCATGAAAACTGCTGTTCGCTTGCTGTGCGTGTTGCTGTTAACCATATTCGCCGCTTGGAGCGCACCGGCCCAGGACATTTCGGCGAGCATACGCGGCCGGGTTGTGGATGCCAGCGGTGGCGGCGTGTCTGGTGCGAAGCTGACCGCGATTCAGGCCGAGACCGGATTGCAGCGCACTGCCTTCAGTGACGCGCAAGGTGCCTACCTGGTGGTGGAACTGCCAATAGGGCACTACCGTCTGGAAGCCGAAGCAAAGGGCTTCAAGAAATATGTCCAGGACGGAATTTCGCTGGACGTAAATCAGACCGCTACCGTGGCGATTTCCCTTGCAGTGGGGACCACCACGCAACAAATCGAAGTCAGCGCAGACGCGTTGGTAATTGAGAGTACGTCGACGAATCTAGGAAAGACCGTGGGCGAGCGCGAAGTTTTGGATCTGCCCTTGAACGGACGGCACTTTACCCAGCTGGGCTTGTTGCAACCTGGAGTTGTGCCCATCACCCCGGGATTGGTGGAAGCTGGCGGGACGACACGCGAAGGTCAAGCCTACGCCGTGAATGGGCAACGTCCGGAGTCCAACGATTTCCTGATCGATGGCGCCGACAATTTCAACACCGTGGATGGCGGATTCGTCCTTGAGCCTCCCGTGGATGCCATTGCCGAATTTCGTATCCTGACGCACACCGCCAACGCCGAATTTGGCCACAGTACGGGTTCGACGACGAATATCGTCACACGTTCTGGCACCAATGAATTTCACGGCTCCGCCTGGGAATTTCTGCGAAATAACGCCATGGATGCCAAGAGCTTCTTCGCCGATAGCGTCGAGCCGCTGAAGCGAAATCAGTTCGGCGGAACGTTTGGCGGCCCCATCAAACATGACAAGACTTTTTTCTTCGGGTATTACGAGGGCCTGCGCAACCGCCAAGGCGAGACTGCGCGGACCACTGTGCCTTCAGATGCCGAGCGAACTGGAAATTTTGCCGATCTTTGTGCCGTAAACAATGGATCCTTTGACTCACAAGGATTGTGCATCGACAATGCGACGGGACAAGTCAGTCAGAACGGCCAGCTTTTCAATTTCTTTGTTCCCCCGAACTCGCCGCCCCAGCCCGTCCTCAACAACCAATTGCCGTTCGTGAATCCGATTTCGCAAAATCTGTTGCCCTTCTACCCACAAGCGAATTCCGGGCCCTTTACGTTTGTTGGCACGCAAATTTTCACCGGGAACACCGATCAATTCGGCGTGCGCCTGGATCACTATCTGACCGAGCGCGATTCGCTGAATTTCCGATACAGCTTCGGGCAAAGAAGCCAGATTGATCCGCTCTCGACGGCGGGCGCCAACGTTCCCGGATTTCCTGTCGGCGAAGATCAACGCTCGCAGAATTTCGTTGCCCAAGAAACCCACACCTTTACGCCGACGCTGGTGGGGTTATTCCGTGTCTCGTACCTCCGCAACAAATTTTTGCTGGACGAACATTTGAATCACACCGATCCAGCCAGCTTGGGATTCACCTATGCACCGACACTGGAGTCGGCGATTGGCCCGCCCTTCGTGCAGGTTGGCGGCTATGCCTCGATAGGCGACCCAATCACCGGACCGCGTAACACCTATCAGAATTCCTACGACTTTTCGGGCTCGATGACCTGGGTGCGCGGCCGACACCAGCTGAAATTTGGTGTCGGCTACCAATACGATCAAATCAACGTGACGCAAGGCATCGCGACCAACGGCTTTTTCGTATTCTCCACTTTCCCGATTAGCAATTCCTTTGCCAGCTTCCTGTTTGGTCAGCCGGTTTTTTTCCTTCAGGGAGGCGGAGACTTCACGCGCGGCTTGCGAGGACACGCGTTCAATTTGTATACGCAAGACACCTGGAAAGTAACTTCCCGGCTAACGATTAACTACGGCTTGCGCTATGAAGTGCCCGCGCCGTATACGGAAGTACATAACCGGCAGAATTTGTGGATTCCTGGCCAGCAATCAACTGTGTTTCCGACGGCGCCGGCTGGCCTGCTCTATCCCGGAGATAAAGGCGTGCCTAGAGGCTTAATTCCCACGGAATGGAATGGCTTCGCGCCGCGCGTTGGTTTGGCGTGGGATGTAACTGGTCAGGGCCGGTGGCTGGTGACCAGCGCTTACGGAATTTTCTACGATCCCTATTACACCGGTCAGGGTGGCCCGCTCCAGACCCCGATCAGCGCGCCGCCGTATTTGCAAACGCCGCAGATCAGCGTGCCGAATTTTGCTGATCCGTATAACGGCCAGAATCCGTTCAACGGCAGCTTTGCCCAGCCGATGACGCTGCTGACACTCGACCCGAATTTGCGTTTGCCTTACGCGCAGGATTGGAACTTGAATGTCCAACGAGCCTTTGGCAACGACTGGCTGCTGGAAGTCGGCTACGTCGGAACCAAAGGAACGAAGCTCCCGCGCTTCATCGAAGCCAATCCTGCGGTCTATATTCCCGGCGCCTCGACGCAGAACAATGCCGATCAACGCCGCCTCTTTTCCGGTTGCACGATCACCGGAACCGCTCCGTGTACCTACTCGTCTGTAGGCGAGATTGCTGGAATTGCCAATTCAACCTACAACGCGATGCAAGCCAGCCTGCACAAGCGATTCAGCCACGGGCTGTCGATGCTGGCGTCGTATACGTTGTCGAAAACACTCGATGATGCGTCAACCTTCAACATCACCGGCTCCGCTTCGCAAAGCGTGGCCGGGGAAAATGATCTGGCACAGGATCCGTTTGATGTGCGCGCCGAGCATGGAAGATCGATGTTCGATGCGCGACACCGCTTTGTAGTCAGCTACCAATGGAACTTACCGTGGTTCAATCATCCGCAAAACTGGTATGGCCACGTGCTCGGCAACTGGCAAGTGAATGGAATTACCACGTTGATGAGCAACACGCCATTCACCGTGTACGACTCCAGCAATCCTTCGCTGCAGGGAAGTGCGCCGGAAATCTCCGGATTCTTCAGCAGCCGGCCCAACATTGTTGGCAATCCGAACGCCGGAACGTGTCCGCTGAGTGGCGCGGCCGTGCGCACCCCCGAATGCTGGTTCAACACCGGAGCATTTCAGCAGGCGCAGACTGGCCAGTTCGGAAACGTAGGTCGAAACACCCTGAATGGCCCGGCCTTTCAGCAGTGGGATTTCTCCGCGCTTAAAACCATCCCGATCCACGAGTCAATGAACCTGCAATTTAGGGCTGAGTTTTTCAATATCTTCAACAACGTGAATTTCCGGCTGCCCGACAACGACATCAGTTCGCCAAACTTCGGGCAGATACAGGCAGCACAGCCGGGCCGCGTGGTGCAGTTGGCATTGAAATTCATGTTCTAGTTGCGAGGTAGTGGCGTTCGACCCCGCAACTCGCAACCGGTTCGATGATACGTTCGAAATTTCCTCGTGCCGGCAGGCTGCCGGCGCTACCGGTCGGCCCTGTAGCTCACCCCATTCAGGGGGAGGCCTTCCCAAACGCCGCCCGGCCCGATCCGCCCCTCGCTAACTCGCTGCATCACCGCGTACTAAAAATCACCCAGGTCCTAGTACATTCGTACTTTTTCCACGCTCTTAGAATTTGAATCCCCAGTCCTATTGTTCTCTGGTCATACCCCGGCTAAAGTAGCTCATCAATCAGGGAGGTCCGTTTTGACAGGCTCCGAACGCCGCACAACACAGCGCTTTTCCATGCGACTGCCGCTTACAGTTCGATGGACCACAGGCGCGGCAGTTGGCGAAACAGATACTGAATCCCGCGATGTAAGCTCCCGCGGCGTCTACTTCTTTCTATCCAAGGACGTGAAGGAGGGTTCGCCTGTTGAAATCCTTCTTACATTACCGAACGAGATTACCTTGGCAGGTCCAGTGCGCGTCCGGTGCCTGGGCCGAGTGCAGCGCACTGAACCGCGTGACGAGGGTTCCGTGGGCGTCGTAGCGGCCATCGAGCGTTACGAGTTTCTGCGCAATAACGAAGAGGTTTAGTCGCTACCAGCTTTGCGTCGAATTTGCTGTACGGATTTCCTTGCTCGCTCACTGCGGAGGCGGGCAGGAATAGCCGGGGTGTATCGGCCCCTCAGCGGAACACCCCGGCTGAATTTTTGCCTCTGCAGGTCGTATCACCAAAGTCCTCGCTACCACGTAGCAGGTCACTCCCTGAAATTCCCACCTTGTATCGCAAATTACGACTAGCTTAGGTTCTTCGCTTATGCGCTCACGCTCTTAGGCAAGCGCATGCATGCGGCTGGTATTCGCCCGATCTGTAGCGCCGGCATCTTGCCGGCACAGCACAATTCCATCCTACGTAAGAGCCTCACAAGGGACGTGCCTACCAGGCATCGCCTGTACCATGGAGCAGGCGATTTCCACAGCCGCGATGCGCGAAGATGCTTACATCCCCAGCCGGGACGACCCAGTTTGGCTGCCGTTCGCGGTGGCAAGGAAGAGCACTATGCCGGAAATGCCGGCGGAACATACCAAGAGTTTCACCCTGATTCCAGGGGACGCGGTGGAGCGTCTGGCTACGCCCGAAGAAATGGCGGAGTACGGCACCTTTGCCCCCGATCGCGAGACCGAAGCCAAGATTCTGGCATTGCTGGAACAGCAAATGATCGAAAGTCTGGTGGCGCAAGGCGCAAAGGACGTAACCATACAATTCCCCATGGAAACAGAAGTGAAGGCCCCTATTCCCGTCTTACCGGAAACTCCCAATCTGCCCAATTTTGAAACCCAGGCCCCTCAGGCTCCAGTAACCGAAAAGCTGGAAAGCAAAGAGCTAAACAACACTGCGACTGCAGAAGTCCGCGAAGAACCGAAAATCTCCGCAATCACATTGGTCGAATCATCAGCTCACTCTGAAGCGGAGCAACGCATGTTGCGGGTGGACCTGCTTGAATTCGCCGAAGCGTTGGACCAGCACCGCCTGTGGGTAGAGACTGCGGGCCAGCAAGGAACGCGTGGCGATTTTAACGGGGCGAATCTTTCAGGCTCAGATCTTACCGGCGTAAATCTTCAGGGCGCACAACTGCAGAAAACGAATTTGCGCGGTTCCGATTTGTCCATGGCCAACCTGCGCGGCGCGAATCTGGTCGAAGCGGATTTGCGTGATGCCAACCTGCTGGGCGCAGAGTTTTCTGGTGCCAATTTGATGGGCGCGAATCTATACGGCACGCAGGGACTGTGGGCCGGACGCCTGGGCGGTACGAATTTGTTCGACGCGACACTTCCGGAAGCAGTCGCGGTGCTCGATGGCGGCAAGACGATCGAAGAATTCACCCAGTCTGCGCGGCGCTTTTATCTGTTTCTGATTACCCTGTGCGTGGGCGCGTGCGGGTTGGTGGCGCTGACCCGCGATGTGCGGTTGCTGCTGGACGAAAATGCGATTCCCATATCGTCGATACCCAATATTCTTCCGCTGCAAGGATTTTATCTGGGTGCGCCGGTGCTGCTCACCGTGTTGTACATGCGCTTGCAATTTTTGCTGCTGCGGCTGTGGGGAAGCATGGGTGCGCTCCCTGCGGTGTTCCCGGATGGCCGAACCGCGGAAAAAGATGGGCCGTGGTATTTGATGGGCCCGATCCGGCCACATTTGAAATGGTCACGCGATCCCCGTTCGCCGCAAGGTTTGGCGGAAAGCGTGATGGCCGTGTTGCTGGCGTATTGGGCGGTTCCGGCTACGTTGTTTTTCTTCTGGCTGCGCTATTTGGTGTTGCAGGATTATCGCGGCACATTGCTACAACTGTTTATGCTGGCGCTGGCGGTCGGCGGAGCGTGCGCGGTGCCGCGTGTCGTGGCGCGTGTTTTACGACCCGGCGATTGGACCGACGAGACCACTTCGCAGTTTATGCATGACGTGCTGGCGGCGCTGCGCATTCCCGGCGCAGTGGGACTGGCGCTACTGCTGCTCTCCCTGGGCGTGCTGAAAGGCCTGCCACAGGATTCCAATGTGCGGCCGGATGTTAGCAAAGGCGACCCGCGGCGATGGGCGGCTACGGCGTTTCAGTCGCTAGGTTATCGGCCATACGCAGACATTTCCGAAGAAAAGTTTTCCACTCTGAATGCCGGTGCGTCGACCAACGATTCGGCTCCGGCGACGGAAGCTAACGGACCCCGCCTGAACGAAATTAACCTGCGATTCGCACGTGGTTTTCGCGCAGCGTTCGCGAATGCGCGCATGTGGCGTTCAAGCTTGGAAGGGTCGAGCTTGTCCGAGGCCGACTTCCGCGGAGCAAATCTGCGTGAAAGCGTGTTGCGCATGGCCAAGCTGGATAAGTTGCAGGCGGCTAAGGCGAACCTGGTTTCCACGGACGCGCAAGGCGCCATGCTAGCGGGCGCGGACTTCCGCAATGCCGATTTGTCCTACGCGAATCTCGAAGGCGCGATGCTTTCGACGGCAAATTTCACGCGGGCCACGATGTATTCCGTGAACATGCGCAATGCGAATATGTTGCGCGTCGAATTGTCACATGCAGATTTGCGCGACACGAAACTGGAAGGCGCGATGATGTCGCTGGCCTCGCTGGAAGAAACCGACATGTCTGCCTCAAAGCTGATTGGCGCCAACCTGACCGCCGCACAAATCAGGGGCACCATTTTGCTAGAGGCCGACTTGACCCATGCGGACCTGCGCGGCGCGACGATGACCGGCGCGATTTTGCGCCAGGCAAAACTAGATGGAGCTAACCTCGCGGGCGCGGATTTACGCGGCGCGCTGGGTCTGGAAGGCTGGCAAGTTTGCACCACGCAGAATTGGCGCAGTGCCGAACTAGATCCGGACGTGAAGTTGGCGGCAGAGCAGTCCTGCGGGACGAGCCAAGGTACGACCGTTCCTCAATAGCAGCACAGCCCAGCAGCATCTCAATACGAAATTCCGACTGGCAAACAGCCGGGACTCAAAGATCGCGGCGCTGGAATCGGTACAAGGCCAGTGCGAGCACGACCAGCAAGTACGCTGCGGCGTAGCCAACCATAGTTACACTCGGCGCAGAGCGCGTAGCGAACGGCGAAAAATCCAGGCTGCGGCCGATCGCGGATTGCATTACGTAGGACGCGCGGCGCCAAATCGCTTCGCTGGGCATAATCACGCTGGAGAGAATTCCCACCATAACCAGGCGCGGCGATTTGGTGACTGAGCCGATCTGTTCCAGCCAGCCTCCGATGAATGCCAGTCCATGCAGCCCGAGAACGATCACACCGTTGGTCAACGTAGAAAACCACGTCCCGAAGAAAAACGTCGTGGTGAGCAACACCAAACATTCCAAATAGACCAGTAGCGCGCCTTGCAATGCGCCATGCGGAACGATTCCACCAATCAAGTAGCCCACCGCGATCACTCCGCCGAAAGTCAATGCGATATACGCTGCAATCATCGCGGCAAAGCCGAACCATTTCCCAAGTAACAGTTGCCAGCGCGCAATAGGTTTAGTCGCCATCGCGTGGATGGTGGACGATGCAATTTCGCCGGAGATGGTATCCACGCTGGTGAGCACGGTCATTACCACGGCTAGCATGTCGATGGCGTACAGGCCGACTTGCAGCATGGTCAGCAGAATTTGATAACGCAGCACCGGCGGGATGTTGCGGCTGGCCAGCAGATCTTTTACCTGATAGTGCATGCCAGTGCCGAACAGCGCCAAGAACGCTGCAGCGGCGAGCAGCGCGGTCCAGAGAATCTTGCGGCGCGCCGCTTCCAGGAAAGTGACGCGCGTGATGATCCACAGTTGGCTCACGAGCCTGGGTCCTCGCCCATGATTTTGAGGAAAGAGTCTTCCAGCGAGAGATGCTGAGGTGTGAACTCGTAGACATCCACATGAGCCGCAACCAGGTGGCGAAGAATTTCCGGCAGCGCATCCATGGAACTAGTAGAGAGGGTGATGCGATTGTCGGCGAGCTGAACGTTCGAGGCCCACTGCGATAGCGCGGCGACAGTTTCCGGGGCAACGGGCCCGACGCGAATGGCGACATGAATTTCGCCTTCCGGTGAAGAGTGCAGATCGCGCGTGGCAATCACTTCGCCCTGTTTGATGAAAACCACCGTGTCGCAAGTAATTTCCACTTCGCTGAGCAAGTGCGAATTGAGAAATACCGTGGCGCCGCGCGCCCGCTGCTGTCGAATGATGTCGCGAACCAGATGGCGTCCCATAGGATCGAGACCGGAAGTGGGCTCATCGAGAAAAATAAGATCCGGCTCGTGAATCAAGGCCTGCGCCAGCCCAATGCGCTGCAGCATACCTTTGGAGAAACCGCGCAGCCGGAGATCGCGCTGCGCAGAAAGTCCCACCAGGTCGAGATAGGCGGGAACGCGCACCTTGACTTGGTCCGCCGTGAGCCCAGAAAGACGCCCGTGCAAATCAAGCAGCTCTGAAGCGGTAAGCCAATCGTAGAAACGAAAATCCTCCGGAAGAAATCCCACTTTCCGCCGCACTTCCACCGAGGAATAAGGACAGCCAAGAAGCCGCGCGTCGCCTGCGGATGGCTGCACCAATCCAAGAAGCATTTTGATGGAAGTGCTTTTCCCCGCGCCATTAGGCCCAAGGAAACCGAAAATTTCGCCGCGGCGCACTTGAAGAGAAAGGCCACGAACCGCGACCTTTTTGCCAAATGTTTTCCGCAGATTGTTCGTCTCGATGGCGAGCGAACCGGCAATGGGTAGCGGCAGAAATCCTCCAGGCGTTAGTCGAGTGAATTGGCCAATTGTACCGCCGTGGAGGAATCACCGGACCCAAACAGCGCGTAGATGATGCCGCTCTTCACCCAGACCAGCGCGTAGCCGGTGCCGCTACCGCCCGGACCACGCCGATTGCTGGTGTTCATCAGTGTGCCTTGCACGCCGTCGACGGTGACGGTTTCGTAGGAGCGGACCGATGGCGGAATGGGCAGCACTAGCGTGGAGCGCCAGTCCACGGTCTGGCAGAACTGCCGAGCCTGCGTGGGAGACATTCCCACGAATTGCAGTGCGGTTTCGGCCAACTGCTGCAGGTTCAGGTCCGAGGGCACATTCACGATCGGACTGGGCGCTTGCATGAAGAAAACGCAGTTACTGGGAATCGCGGGAGTCGGTGCCGGCTGCTGCGATTGTGCTGAAGAGGAAGAAGAAGATCCGGCGCCGTTGTGCTGGTGCTGCGGGCAATTGCCGTAGGCGGTTTCCACGGAGCGCGGAATTTGCACCGACACCGAAGCGCCATCTAGACTCGCAGGCAGAATCAAATCTGTGCGGCCCGACTGATCCAGAATGTCTTGCAACCTCGCGCGATCCACGGTCATGTGAAACGCATGTGCGCCTTCCACGTGAAATTGTGGCGCATCGCTGCGCGCGGCGGGCAGACGAACCGGAAAACCGGCCAGCGAAGCGGCTTCTTGCTTTGTGGAGGCTGGAAGCGGCTTTTCATTGGTGGTAACTACCACATTGTCGGAAATCATCTGGCTGATGGCTTCCTGGACCTTGCCGTTGCTTGGCATACCATCTAACGACGACAAGTCCAACGTGACGGTCTGAACTTTTTCGATGCGCAGCGTGGAGAGCAGTCGTTGCGCAAAACTCCGCGCCGACGGGAAAGCTAGCGACATCAGCAGAATCGCGGCACCAACAGCGGCAGCCCAAGCGAAACGCCGCTGCCCGGCAAACATTCCTTCGCGCAATGAATCACCTGCGGGTGCCTGCTGTGTTGGTGGTGGCAGGTTGGCCTTGAAACGCGACAGGGCAATCTGCGGATTGTCTTCGCCCAGCGCGCGTGGCGATTCTTCCAGCGCTCCCAGGCGCTCCCCCACACGTAGGCGGGCCGCGGAAAGCTCCGCCGCGTGTGTCTGACAAATGCTGCACTCACGCAGGTGTGTTTCCACCGACGCAACTTCCGCCAGCTCGAGTTCATGATCGACATAGGCGCGAAGAACGCCTTCAGGTATGCAAGTCATAGGGCCTCTCTAATCCTTACTTGCAAAAAGTTCCAGATACATTTTTTCAAACGCGGCTTCTGCACGGATCAGCATGGTGCCTATCGACGCGGAAGCCAATTCAAAATGTTGCGCCAATTCCTTGTAGGAATATCCGGAAGCGCGAAGCAGCAAAAGCTGCGCCCAATCCGGCTTCAATTTTGCCAGCACAAAGCGCACGCGTTGTTGGCGTTCGGCGCGCAACAAGAGTTGCAATCCGTCTTCCGCATGGTTGGGCGACGTGGAGGCGCTGGAGTTTGTAGCCTGCTGAGTGATACGAAAATGCCGCGAGCGAGCACGAAGGTCGTCGATGCCCAGATTCATGGCGGTTCGATACAACCATCCAGCCACATTCGCTTTCGCCGCCGGAGGTAACTTGGTGTTGTGCAGCTTCAGAAAAGCTTCGCTGGCGATTTCTTCCGCGCGTCCCGAATCGCCCAGCATGCGGCGCAATATGCCCACCAGCCGCGGATACGTCGAAAGAAAAAGCTCGTCGAACGCCTGGGAGGAAAGGGAAGCGGGGGTCACGCCGGTTTCTCGCATGGTGGACTGCGCAGGCTCAAACCTTTGTATCACGCCTTCGAACACAAATGCCTCCCGTGCCGCTCACTGCTCATAGGTGATACGAAGTACCGGCGCGCTTTGTGACACCGTCCTTCAAGAATCAAATGGAATCCATTCGATTTTTAGCACAAAAGCCTTACGACTTCTTCACAAGCGAAGTCTTAACGTCCTCGCCATAGACTAGACCAGCGACCAACTCCGAATTAGTGCTCTTCCGACAGGAGCCCAAATTTGAGAGTCGCCACAGGTCATCTTCTGCGCCGATTATCAGCGTTCGCTGAGAAGGCCTCGGCGCCGTCTCGAAGCCAACAGCAGAAATGAGCTGGATGCCAGGGGTGTGCCATGACGCGATATTTTTCAACGGTTCTAGAATTTGTTGCAGCACTTTTAGTTTTCACGCTTCTCATTCTGATCTGCTTTCCGCTGCCAGTGCGTGGCCAGTCCACATTCGGCGATATGGTCGGCGTGGTGAAAGATCCGGGCCAAGGCTTGGTGGGCGGCGCGCAAGTGGTGCTTACCAGCATCGAGGAGCAGGACGAGCACACCAACACCACGGACTCCGATGGTCTCTTCCACTTCGTTAATCTCAAGCCCGGCCACTACACGCTGCTGGTCAAGGCCATCGGGTTTGCAGATTACAAAGTTGCGCCCCTACAACTTGACGCGCGGCAAACTCTTCGACTCGACGTCCTTCTGCGGCTGGCCACTTCGGCGCAAACGATCGAAGTGAGCGGTGAAGGCGGTCCGGTCATCAACACGGAAAATGGAACGATTGGCGACACCAAGGATTTTGCGCAGCTCACCAATCTTCCCGTGAACTATCGCGGCGCGACCACCAGTCCGCTGGCCATGCTCGCCACCGTCCCTGGTGCGCAGCAAGATGCCAACGGCAACGTTTCCGTCGGAGGTGGCCTGCCTTCCCAAGTGCAATATTCTGTTGACGGCTCGTCTACCGTCAATATTCGCCAGAACGGCGCGCTGGGCAATATGAATCCATCGTCGGAACTTATCAGTGAATTCAAAGTTACGCAATTCAACAACAAGGCGGAATTCGCGCAACTGGGCGATGTCACCATTTCTACCAAAAGCGGCGGCGATCAATTCCATGGCAGCGCCTTCGAATACCTGCAGAATGATGCCTTCGACGCGGAAGTTTGGAACTCCGGAGATAAGCCGCACAAAGCGTTTAACACTTTTGGCGGCAGCCTCGGCGGCCCGTTGGCGCTACCAAAGCTGACGCACGGTAAAGCCAAGACCTTCTTCTTCGCCGACTTTGAAGCAAATCGCCGGCGCTATTCTACCCCGCTGTTTCTCTTCGTCCCCAGCAACGCCATGCGCCAGGGTGATTTCTCGGCGCTTTCCACGCCGCTGATGGACCCGTTCACCGGCAAGCCGTATCCCGGAAATAAAATTCCTAGCGGAAGCCAGTGCGCTAATTCTCAGGATTGCATCAATCCCGTGGCGCTGAGCCTGCTCAACAACTACATTCCCGCGCCCAACATCAATGTCAGCACCGCAAATTTTGGTTCGCAGGACAATTACCTTCAGCAAACCCCCACGCCCAGCGATACCAATGGTTTCGACCTGCGCTTCGATCGCACCATTACGGCGAAGCAATCGATGTTTGTGCGTTGGAGCTGGAAGCATCTCACCGCGCAATCCTTAACCGATACCGCGCTGAATACCGTGAACAATTTTCTGCCACCCGATCAGGACGCTGAGCACAACAACAATTTGATCGTCTCCCACAACTATCTGATCACCAATAACTTGGTCAACGAAGTGCGCTTCGGCCTGTCTTACTGGCAGTTTCAGGTGAAGTTTCCAATTCAAGGTGCTGCGGCCATCTCAACTCTCGGCCTGACCGGGCTGAACCTGAGCGACCACCCCGACACTGGCGCTTTTCCCATCTTCAATTTCAGCGACGATCCCGGCAATTATTCCCCCATCGGTCGCGACAAGGATGGCACCACCAAATCGCAGACCATTCAATTCGCCGATAATTTCACCTGGATCAAGGGCCGGCATACCATGAAGTTCGGCGTCGATGTGCGGCGCGTCGCCTATCAGGACTTGGAAAGCTTTGGTGGTGCTGATGATTTTGGAGCGTTCACCTTTGATCAGGGAATTTTCACCGGCAACGCCTTTGCAAACCTGTTGCTGGGCTTGCCCACCAAAACCTACGTCGCGCAGTCTGGTCCCGACGTGCACGCGCACACCACGCAAACTGGTATTTATGGTCAAGACGAATTTCGTTTCAACGATCGGCTCACATTCACTTATGGATTAAGGTGGCAGGCGCTGCCCGCATTCGTCAGCGATCTGGGAAATCTCACTGCATTCGACATTCGCAATGGCGGAATCATCATTCCGGTTGGCAACGTTCCGCGCGCCGGATTTCTTGCCAGTATCAACAGTTGCAATCCTGCCGACCCTAACAACGCTGCCGACCCTTGCGGCACTCCCACAGCGGCCGACATCGCGCTGGGCTGCGTTCCAGTGCTGGGCGCTGCTCCAAGCATGCCGTGCGCTCCCATCGAATATGCCAACAAGGTGGGCCTGGGTCCTGGTCTGCGGCAGTTCTACGGCAAAAATTTTCAGCCGCGTCTCGGCTTTGCCTATCGTCCCTTTGGCAACAGCAAAACGGTCCTCCGCGGCGGTTTCGGAATTTTCACCATGACCAATCTCGGTCAACTTTCCTTCAACACCACGAACATCGACGTCTCCGTCGTACGCACCACCGCCAACTCCGTTACCAACGGAGTGCCTGCCTACCAATTCCCCAGTGTTCGCACCGCGGACAATCCCGCGACCGTTGCCGGCACCGGTGACTTTTATCAGAACACGCTTACCAATTACCGCGACCCGCAATCCGCGCAGTGGAATCTCACAGTGGAACGTGAACTCGCCAACAACATCACCCTGCGCGAAAGTTATGTGGGCATGAGTTCGTATCGCATGAGCCAGACGGTGGACCTGAACCAAGTGGAGCCCAGCAACACTTCGCCCAATCCGAATCCGAAACCGTATTCGAATTGGGGGCGCCTACTTTCCACCACCAATGCCGGCCACGTGAATTACAGCGGGCTGCAGTCTGAACTCAACGTGCGAGCGCGCAGCGGCCTCACCTTTCAAGCCAGCCATGTTTGGGCCAAGAGTCTGGGCAACATTGGCGGAGACGCGCCCACAACGTTTAATCCTGAGGTAATTTACGGAACGCCGGTAGCCAATCGCTTCGACCTCGCAGCGAATCGCGGCAACATGGCCGACACACGGCGTGATCGTTTTCTACTTTCCGCCGTCTACGATCTTCCCGTCGGCCAGAATCGCAAATTCTTTTCGCACATGAATCGTTGGTCCGATGCGATGTTGGGCGGATGGTCGATCAGCACCGTAAGTTTGTGGGAGACCGGACCGTATCTCACGCCGATCACCAGTTCCAGCTACGATCCCGGGAATCTAAATCTTTCCTATCGTGGAGCGTTCCAGCGGCCGGACTGCATCGGAAATGGCAACCAGGCGGCAAACGGCAGCATGTTCAATATCAATGCGTTCAATCCTATTCCTATGGGCCCAGTGGGAAATTGCGGCGTCGGCATTCTCGAAGGACCCGGAACCTCCACCATCGCGGCCGGACTTGCCAAAACGTTGCGCCTCTCGGAGCGTTTCCATTTGCGCTTCGAAGCCACCTTTACCAACCTCATGAACCATCCCAACTTCGCGCCGCCGCCGACCAACGTTACCGCCTCCTCTTTCGGCGTAGTGCAAAGCGTCCAGACCGCCGAAAATAGCGGCAATCGCACCGGCCAAGTCTCCCTACGCCTGGAGTTCTAGCCTTCGCTTTCGAATCGCCTTGTTATCGTTCTTCGCCGAAACGCTTGATGTCTTCCGGGCCTTCATTGAGAGGACGCATCTCGCGGCCCTGCACCAACTCGCGGATCTGGCCAACGATGTCGGGATTGGCCAGCGTCGTAATGTCGCCGGTATCCATGTTGTTAGAAATAGCGGCAAGCACGCGGCGCATGATTTTGCCGCTACGGGTCTTCGGCATGTCGGGAACAATGTGAATGCGCTTCGGACGCGCAATTTTTCCAATCATCGTTTCAATCGTCAGAGTGATCTTTTCAATCACCGTGCGCTTCGGCAGCACGCCCGG
>JBAVNY010000078.1:0-2077 GCA_049691535.1 Candidatus Acidiferrum sp. | reverse complement strand
GGTTTGACCTAGCGACCTTGCCTCCGATGGCATTTACGCAGTTCTGCTTGAAATACGCCAGTGACTGCAAACCGCAGCGGCTATTATTCGAGAGCGACCGGGTCGAGTTGAACAAAGTGCGCTGGGCAGAGCTTGAGACCACCAATCGCACTGTCAACTCATCGATCCATCCCATGCGAAATGAAGACGGCCTCGCTGGTGAGAAATGGTTGCTGGGCCCGGTTCGCGGCGATTGCAACGATTACGCCGTAACAAAGCGTCACCAACTGATCGCCAGAGGTTGGCCCGCTCGCACCGTTTTATTGAGCGAGGTTGAGACCGTCTCGGGCGAGCATCACCTTGTTACTATCGTCCGCACCAACGGCGGCGATTTGGTGCTCGACAATCTAACCAACAAAATCCTGCCTTGGTCTCGCACGCCCTATCGATGGGTTCGTATCCAGATGCCCAAAAATCCAAATTACTGGGCATCGATTTCCGAACGAAACGCTTAGGGTGGTCGCCACTGAAGCGCGCCCGCTTAGTGAGAACGTTGCCGCGCCAGCCGGTTCCCGGCGATCTGGACCACTATTTTCCACGTTTTGGAAACCGCCAAGCGGGCCTGCACAAATTGCCTTATTTGCAGTGTTTTCGAACTAGCTCCAGCAAGCTGGCGGAGAGAGTGGGACCCTCGCCGCACAATGTCATAACCTGCTGACATACTGAAAATAAAAGCCTTTTGGCCTTGCGCATGGTTAGGAGTTTGGTCAGAAAGCGACTAGGAGCAATACATTCTTCGAGTGTGCCGGTGTCGCGCAATCTCAATCATCATCTTCAATCTCATGGCAACGGTTGGCGTGTCCGTCTCGAAATCCCCGAGCCACTCCGCCCGCAGTTTAAGGGCAAGCGTTTCCTTATCCAGCATTCAGGATTTATACGAGCGCGACACTTCGACTCATCTCTACCGGAAAAAGCCCCCGATGCGACCCATTCCTGTCGATCAGGTAAGCACATGGCCGGCAGGATAATAATCAGGTGGGCAAGCGACCTCAGGACGCTGCGGCCATAATGGCATCGCCGTGCCCTTCACCGCGAACACTTCCTCATCGCGAAGGACTCCTCACCTCATGATGGTGAGACACACGGTCGCCTCATAGTCGCGTGGGGTTAGCTCAGGCCACCTCGGCATTGCCTCATGCGGCATGCTGCGACAACGCAGTTTCAATATGGGGATTGCATCAGACGCCGCGTGCCTGTCAGTTTCGCCGCCCGAAAAATACCCGAAGTCACCAAACACAAAGGAGAGCAAGAAAATGCTCGATAACACACTACCCATCGCGCTTGTTCGGCACATCGAACATCTTCTCAACAGCGCGGAAGCTGGCCTCACGGACGCTGATGCAATCCGCCTTTGCGATCTCGCTGAGTCGCTGTGCGGAGACTCGATTGTCAGCGCTCGATGGCGTGAAGATCACAACGCGGTCGGAGTGATGGTAAAGCATACGCCCGAGAGCAACCCGCCAATAGAAAATGACCGCTTCATAGACATTCTATTCTTCGCAGCAGTATGTCTGATGTGCTTGGCTGGCGGGCGCGTAAGCATCGAAGCCGTGAGGCCGAGCCGGGGCGGCAAACTCTACTACTACCTTCGATACGAACATCCTTATGACAAATCAGAGGACATGCGTAACTGCCACTTCCTGCTGGACAGAACAGTGGTCAGAACGCGGTCAGAGGGCTGTACGCCAGTTTCAACAACAGCTTGATATCACTCATAAATTTAACAAACCGAGGTCACTGGCGGAGGGAGAGGAACTGGTATCGAACCTTCTCCACGTATTCGATGGTACTGGCCCGCGCTAGTGGAGCGACTCTAACGCTTGTTTCCCGCGTTTGACAGCGGCGAAGACGCGCTTTGGGTCGGCGGTCCAGACGAAGGGTTTGGGATCGGCGTTTGTCTCGGCGACGAAGTGGTTGATGGCGGCTTGCAGGTCAACGACGGATCGGAACACGCCTCGCTTGAGGCGACGGCGAGTGAGCTTGGCGAAGAAGCCTTCGACCGCATTGAGCCAAGATGCGGAGGTCGGGGTGAAGTGGA
>JBAVNY010000077.1:0-6392 GCA_049691535.1 Candidatus Acidiferrum sp. | reverse complement strand
CTTTACCAAACACCCGCCCGCAGAATCACATCGAAGCTCAGGCGGCTGCGGGATCAACTCTCCGGCCCCGCCAAATCATATCCAGGCCGCGATCGCACTTTCAAACCAGGTTGATCTACGTCCACCTTGATCTCATGATATCCGCCGACATCTGTCCCGCTCGGCGTGTACGTCAGCACATACTGCGAATGAAGCTCCGCGCCAATCTCGTCGATCGCGCTCTCCACCGAACGATCTTTCCACGTAGCCATGTGCGCCCCGCCGGTGGCCGCAGCCGCTACCTGTAAACCGCTGCCCGCAATCTGGTCTTTGATGTGCGACACTGCCCACGCCGCCAACGCCATCAAATCAACATTTCCATAGCGCGCGTTTTCCGTCGACGGTGTCTGCACCGAACCAGGAACCGGCGGCAATCCAAACGTGCCATCCGGCGCAGGATTCGGTGGCCGCTTGTACTCCGCCTTCTTTTGCAGTTCTGCGCGTGTCGATGAGAGTCCCACACTATAGATCGTCACGTTTTGTAGTTGTGCCTGCCGCAAAACCGCTCCGAGCTTTGCGTCGCTTCCTTTATCGTCAGACTCCGCGATCACCACCAGCACCCGACGCCGGCCCGGTTCCCCCGTTGTGCCTTCCGGCCGGCCGCTCAGCATTTCTACCCCGAGCGCCATTGCGTCATACAATCTGGATCCCGAAGTTCCTTCGCGCAAACGGGAGATCGTCTTTTCGATAGTGTCGGCGCTCGATGTGAAATCCTGCAGCTTGTCGATCGAATCGTTGAACCCGATCACCGCGCCGTCCCCATTCGGCCCCATCACCGTTTGCGTCAGCAAAATTCCGCTCCGGCGCACTTCCGGCAGCAGCGGCTCCACTCGCGAGCTTGTTTCCACCGCCACAACCATGGACACCGCGTCGCCGCCCAGATCGAAATGCGAAATAGTCTGCGGCACGCCATTATCCGTAACACGAAAGTTTCGCGCTTCCAGCGTATTCACCATTTCGCCCTTCGCGTCGCGCACCGTCACCGGCGCGTTCACCAGCAGGCTTCGTACTTTGATTGTCGGTGCCTGTTGAATTACCGTGCCGGGCTGCGGCATGATCGGTCCTTCCGGCGCCTGCGCGTGCGTTCCCGCCCCAAACAGCGAGGCGACCGCCAAGCACAGAACCGCGATGGCTACACGATGGCGCATGTTGTTACTTTGGATGCCGTATGAGATCGCTGCGCATCCTTCCTCCCAATGCCCGACGCCGCAATATGCTCAGTTCTAGCACTCTGTGTGTTCCTTTCGACGCAACCCGCCCCAAAGGCGTTGCCGCCGCCCTCATCCGCTGCCTACAATCGTAGCTCGCTCTAATTGGAGAAGCTCATGCTCGAAGTCAAAAGGCCCAAGCCGCAGCACGCCCCCAAAGCTCCCCACGAAGACCTCAAGTTCCTGTCCAGCACTCCGGCCCGGCCTATCCGCATTTTGGCGGAATACCTTCACCCACTCGCCCAACTGAAAAAGGAAGGAATCGGCGACACCATTGTGATGTTCGGTTCGGCGCGTATCGATTCTCGAGAAAAGTCCGCCGCTCGCCTGGCCAAACTGAGAGCTGCTGGCACTGCCAACTGGACCCCGCGACGGCTGAAGAATCATCGCGAAGCCCTGCGCGAAGCCAAAAGCGCCCACGAAATGTCTCGCTACTACGAGGAGGCGCGCCAGCTTTCCCACAAAATCACCACATGGGCGCTATCGCTCGGCCCCAAGCCGCGTCGCTTCGTGATTTGCTCCGGAGGTGGTCCCGGCATCATGGAGGCCGCCAATCGTGGCGCGTACGAAGCCGGTGGCAAATCCATCGGCCTTTCCATCGAATTGCCCCACGAGCAATTTGCCAATCCCTATATCAGCCCGGAGCTGAGCTTCAACTTCCACTATTTTTTCATGCGCAAATTGTGGTTCGCGCAAATCTCCAAGGCGCTGATCGTCTTTCCCGGCGGTTTCGGCACCATGGATGAATTGTGGGAGATGATGACGCTCTCGCAAACCGGCAAGATGGCCAAAAATACCTTGATCCTGATTTACGGGCGCAAATACTGGAGCGAGGTATTGAATCTCAAAGCCATGGTGCGTTGGGGCATGATCAATCAGAACGAATACAAGCTGCTGAAGTTTGCCGACACGCCCGACGAAGCCTTCGATGTTATTCATACCGGCCTCGAAAAATACCATATGCAGGTCGACCCTTTCTTACAGGCCTACTGAAAATTTTGGGGTTCTAAAACTCCTCGTAACCCATTTAGTTTCATTGCTATTCTCCAGGCACCAAAATTGCTCTCTCCTAAGTCAGTCTATGAGCCCTGGCATTGACCTGGCGCGTCTCGCCCGGCGTCGCATGCAAATCAATCTTGGAGAAACCATGACTAAGAATCACCGTTTCAGTTGGAAGTCGCCCAAACGTTTCCTGGCTGCTGCAACTTTTGGCACGTTCCTCTTCGCCTTTGGCACGCCTGCTCTCCGTGCCGATGACGACGATTGTCAAAAACGCATCGCACGGGCCGATCACCACCTTCACGAAGCCGTAGAACACCACGGCTGGGACAGCCCAGAAGCTGCCAAATACCGCAGTGAACTTCACGAAGCCCGCGAATATTGCTGGCAGCATAGCCATCGTTGGTGGGATGAAGATGACCATCGTTGGCACACCGATCGTGACTGGGATGACCACGATCACGATCACCACTGATAAGTTTTCCCCAGTACACGCGTAAAGACAGAGGGCGTCTTCCATATCGAGGCGCCCTTTTTTGTTAGCCGAGAAATTCGCTCACTGCCAATTTAAATGACGGCAAATTCCACGTCGCAACCTTCCTACCAAACAGGTGTTTGATTCCTCAGGACGTCATCCCGCATCCAGTCCGGGCCACGCCCCCTAAGGAGGTTCGTATGAAAATTCATTTGAACCTGTTTCGCTCCATCTTTGGTAAGGCGGCCATCGCTTCTGCCGTTCTCGGGGGTTTTCTCGTGCTTGCCGGTGCTCCCGGCGCCAAGGCCAACGATTGGGATGACCACCATCGCCGTCCGGCCTACTCCGACTGGCGTTATCACGAATACATGGAACATCAACGCTTGGCTTATGAACGCCATGAAGCTTTCGAACGCCGCGAACGTACTCGTGAAGAGTGGCGCGAACACCATGACCGCGATCGGGATCGCCGTTTTGACGATCGCTACGACCGTCGTTAACTACCGACTCATTTCATGACGAAAAGGGGCGCCTCCACTGGTTCGAGGCGCCCCTTCTTACTTCACTCTATGAATTGAAATTACTCCGCTGGAACCGTCGCCGCTACTTCTGGTTCAGTAACTTCCTCCCACGCAAACATTGCTTCGAACCGCCGCTTTTCTTCCTGATCGTGCACAAGTACTACGGGAACAACTCGCAACGATTGTTTACAAAAATGGCACTGTATGCCTTCGCCCTGCAAGTCCTGCATGAAACCATCCGTAAACCGGTATTCCGCCCGCTCGTGCCGTGCCTTCTTCTGGCTTGCCGCTCCGCAATGGGGACAAACGTAATCAATTAAGTCCTGCTGCGGATCGCGGTCCAGTGCTGCCCAGCCCGTGCGGCGTACACCCACTACTTCTCGAATACGCCTCTCCATGTCTTCCTCCTGGATCCTCGTCCGAAAATTTAGATGCGCCACTTTCCTTGCAAGATGCACGAAACGCACCGTGTTTGCGCGGTTTTTGTAGTGTTTTTCTACTATCGTTCACTAACCGCCCTCTAATCTTTCCTCCAGAAGGATTGAACGATTCATTCTCCCGGACCCTCTCACCGCGCCAAGCCCTCCAGGCGTCAGGGAACTTGTCAAGTTCCTCGGTGTCAAACGCTGTGAGGACGCGCGCACCTCACATCCCTGCGAGAGCGGTGCCGGCCTCCTGAATGCAACCTCAGGAGGCTGGTGCCGCAAAAACTCTTTCCACTCGCAGTCACTCTGATGGAGGTGTGTGATGAATCTCGAAGCCCAACGTGTGCCCGAAACTCCCGGTTTCCTGAAGAGCTGCCTGGTCGAAGGCGATCCCGCCCAAGAGCGCCGCGCCCGCAAAATAAAACGCCGTGCCCTCGCCCTTTCCATTCTGTTTCAGTTTGCTTTCCTCGCCACCCTCGTCCTGTATCCGCTCCTCGGCAAGGGCGAACGCATCTCCCTGAAAGATATGACTCCCGTTCCTCCCTACGCTCCCTTTCACGGCGATCGCCAGCAAAACATCAATCACCACCAACGCCCAATTTCGCCTGCCTGCACTTTCTGCGTGCCTCACCATTACGATCATGCCATCGTTACGCACGACCCCACGCCAGGCAAGAACACCGTCGACGAGACAGTGGATGATTCCGAACTGTCGCGATATGGCGATCCCAACGGTAAACCGAATGGACTCTTCGGCTCTACTTCCGACCGCGGTCCGCTTAGGCCCAACACGGAAGACGTCAAGCCTGCTGTGGTCAGGCGCAAAATCAGCGAACCGCTTTTGGCCGCCTCTCTGATCCGCCGCGTCGAACCCATCTATCCCGCACTTGCCAGGCAAATTCGCCTCGAGGGTCGCGTGGAACTGCACGCCATTATATCTACCGACGGCCGCATCCAGTCGCTCGAGGTTATCTCTGGCCATCCCCTCCTAATCGATTCCGCCCTGCAAGCCGTGCGCGAATGGCGCTACCGCCCAACCATCCTCAACGGCCAGGCCGTTGAAGTCGACACCCACATCACCGTGATTTATTCGCTGAACACCCAATAGCCCAAGCCCGGCATTCCAAGGGTCGCGCTAGCCCCCGGCCCCGTCATTCCGAGGGTCGGTTTCACCCAAGGAATCTCTCTTTCTTTGTTTTCGTTGTTCGCGACAGTCCTACGTGATTGGCTCGCCAGTGTATCGTCCGATCGCTTCGCGTGCTTCATCGCGCAGCCGCACGATCTCCGGCAACGCCTGCGGATCGCCACTTACCCTGGCACTGGAGGGGTAGATTGGCGCAGACAGCGTGATGGTGACGTGCGTGGGACGCGGCAGAAACGTTCCATCACGCAAAAACGTGCGGGTGCCCGCCAGCGATACAGGGAGAACCGGCGCACCCGTCGCGACCGCCGCGCGAAACGCTCCCAACTGGAATGGCCTAACTCCCGCCTCGGGCGTGAACGTGCCCTCCGGAAAAACGAACACCGAGTCGCCTTGTCTCAAGCATTCTTCAATCTCGTCCACCTGCTTCAAGCGCGAACTCGCATCATGCCGGTCAAACGACAAGTGCCCCATCTGGTTCAAAAATGTTCCGATGAACGGCATTGCGTTCACTTCGCCCTTGGCCACAAAGCGATAGGACACGCCCAGACTCAGCATCAACGGCAGCACATCGAAATAACTGGCGTGGTTGGCAACGTAGACCTTCGGCCCGGGCGTATCCATGAACTCTTTTCCGACCACGGTGACCGGTATGCGAGCCAGCGCGAACAGCACCTTCAACGCCGCCGAAGTGAATCTTCCCGCTGCTTTGTGATCTTTGATAGTGCGCACCATCAACCAGGTTGGCACGATCCACAAAATGAACACGACGCAAAAATACACGCCGTACACCCGCTGCAAAGCCGTGCGTAGCGCGCCCCACACCGCTTGGGCCGCAGACTTTGCATAAGCGACGGATCCTAACCTGGCAAACTGCATCCACGCCGGTGCTCGCGACGTGTTCAGTTTTCCTGCCACGTACAACTGCTTCGTTTCCTCACGCCGCAGCTTGCCGCTCGACGTCTTCGGGATGCTCCCCAGCGCCACCAATTCCACGCGATCCGGCGGCAGTCCTAATCCTCGCGACACCTGCCCATTGATCGCTGCCGTAATTTCTGAACGCCGTGCCGGCTGTTCCTCGCGCGACTCCGCAACAATAATCAGTTTCTCCGTACCGGACTTTTCATCCTTGATTCCGAATGCCACCACGCAGCCCTTGCGAATTCCATCCACGCGCGCCGCGAACTCTTCCACTTCATGCGGGTACAAATTCCTTCCACCCTTGATGATGATGTCCTTCACCCGCCCAGTGACGTAGATCTCTCCGTCCGCGCGATACGCCCGATCTCCCGAATTCACCCACGCGTATTCGCCATCCTTCGAGCCGGGGCCTTCGGGCAAAAGCGCTTTTGTTGCTGCTTCATTTTTGAAATAGCCCCGTGTGGCCGAAGGCCCGCGAAACCACAGAAACCCTTCGCTGCGATCCGCTACTTCATTCCCGTTCTGATCCACTATTTTCACTTCATGCAGCCGCACCGCCGGTCCAGACGAAACAAACGCAATCGCATTTCCACTTCCCGCCGCGGCGGGAATCGCCTGCCCCTGCGTCTCAAATGGTTCCCGTTCAATACGGTCCACCAAAGG
>JBAVNY010000076.1:0-5025 GCA_049691535.1 Candidatus Acidiferrum sp. | reverse complement strand
TCCCACGTCATTCTTCCGTTCGATGGCCACGTTACTCATTCCCGCCATCACGCACAGCGACGTCAATATCAGCACCAGCACCACGGTCGCCGACAGCAGCCCACTAATCCGGTTGTAAAGTTTTCCTTCCGCCTCCGCCAGTTGCTTGATCCCATGTACATCCGCGCCCGGAATCTTCTCCGAGACATTCGCAATGAACTGCTTCACCGCTTCCGGTGTTCCCGTCACACTCATCTGCACTAAACTGATGCGACCCGGCAGTTCCGCCAACTCCTGCGCCGTCTTCAAACTAGTAAAAATCTGCGTGTCTTCCGCTCCCCCCGTAGCAATCACCGCAAAAATCCTGCAAGACGCCTGCTGCCCCTGGTTACGCAACAGCAACCCGTCGCCCACCGTCACCTTGAATTGCGCCGCAGCTTTTACTCCCACTTCGCATGCTGCGGGATCGTTAGCCAGTTTCGCCGAATAGCCGGTGCGTTTCCCCGGACGAATTTCCGTCAGCCCTTGTCCCTGCGTCCCGGCAATCACCGCCGGCTCGTAGTGCAGCGTCCCCGCCCTTGCCACTTCTCCAATCACATAAAGGAACGCCACCGCCGGCACATGTTTCCCTTCATATTCCGCCGGCAGCTGCGCAAGCAGCGCTTCATCCATCGTCCTCTGCCGCGCGTCCGTCTCATCCGCGCTCAATGAACTCGACCCGCCGCCATTCGCCGTCGATCGCGGCGCGATAATCACATTCGCGCCCAGCGACCGAAACTCCGTCGTCTATCTCCGCTTCGCATCAATTTGCAGATTTAAAAGTGCCGAAGTAATCGCCGCGCCCGCGCCCAGCGCCAGCAGAATCACAAACAATCGCGAATAATTCGAAGTCAGCAGCCGCCGCACGATTCGCCAGAACATCGGAGAATCGCTCATCACTCGCCCCGCAATATCGGCGCAGGTTCATAACGCGACGCGCGGCGCAGCGGAAACGCGCTGCCTAGCAACGTAATCAGCGCCGCCAGCGACAAAATCACAAACAGCACAAACATCTTCGGCTCCGGCGCAAATCCAAAAATTCTTTCTCCCAACAATCGCGCCAGCACAATCCCTACGCAATATCCGATCCCGCCGCCCACAAAAGCCAGCAGTAACTGTTCTGCTGCCAGTAGCACCGCCACCAATCCTGAGCCCGCACCCAACGCCTTCATCAATCCAATTTCCGTGCGCCTCTCGATGACCGAAGCCGCCGCCGATGCGCCTACCGCCAGCGCCGCTGCCAGCAATGCCGCAAACGTCACCAGCCACAGCAGCGTCCGCACTCGCGTCAAAACATTTCCTTCGCCCTCGGCCACTCGCCGAATTACCCGTACATCCGTCCCCTTCAACTCCTGGCTGATCTGCAGCGCAATCGCGCTGATGTAGGGCGTGCAATACCAGGTATCAAATTCCGCCGGCGTCATCGTCTTCGGATCTTTTCTCGCGAACGAATCTTCCGGCTTCGTCAGCGCGCTCACATACAGCCGCCGGTACACTCCAGGTTTTCCCGCCAGCTTTTGCGCCAAATCCAATGGCACGATAATCGCGTCGTCTTCCGGCCCGCCCGTATCCACTATGCCAACCACATGCAACGCTGGGCCAGGCGCCCGATTAGCGCTTCCCGTGTATGTGTAGAGTTCACTTCCCGGCTCAAGATCACTGCGTTGTGCGGACGCAGACGCGCTCGCGCCAGACGCTTCCGCAAGCCCCGCTAATCCGTGGTTCTTCGCGAAATTCTTCCCCACCACGCACTCGTTCTTGCCTTCCTCAAACCAGCGCCCTTCTTTCAACTGCCACCACGGATTCGTTTTCTCAATCCCCGTCGTGTACGTAGTCCCATCTGGAATTTTCACCTGGTGATTCACCCACGTCCCAATCACCGGTATCTCCGGCCATCCCCGCGTATCCGGAACATTGTCCACAGCCAGTGGCGACGCCTTAACCTGCGTCTCCAAAATCGGCGCGAACGCCATAATATTAAACCGCCAGAAAATCGTCTTCAGCTTCCCCAGATCCTCCACCGGCAAATACGCTCCAGCATTCGCCGGACGGTAGTCCACTCCGCCAATTTCCAGCGGCAACGAGTCCGCCTCGGGTGTCACCAGCAAATTCGCGCCCAGGCTCCTGAATTCCTGCGCCAAACGATCCCCCACGTCCAGCGACACACTCAGCGCCGCTGTGGCCACAGCCATACCCAATGCCAGAGCCGCCATCGTCAGCATTTTTCTTTTAGGACGCCTTGTGAAGGAATCAGCTACTAATCGCAGGAACATTTCCGATGTTCAGAAATTCGCAGCAACTCTGAAGCTCTCCTATCGCGGAATTTCCTCCGCCGCTTTCATCACCGCAGACACATCAATCACCACATCGCTCCCGTCCACCTGCGACGTAAATCCAATTGGATTGCATCCGCCCTTCTGCCCAATCGACGGAATATAAATCGCTGAAGCACAATGCCGGCAAATCACGTTCTGTCCATCCTGCCGGTATCCATCCGCTCCGCAGATCAGACACGCATCTAGCGCCGTGCCATAGCCATTCGGCTTCTTGATCACCATGAAGCGAATCACACGCCCGCTCGCATTCAACGTGAACAAATGCAGATTCCCATCCTGCACTTGCGTCACCGGCACCCGCACCATTCCGTTCACCGCTTCCACGGGCTGCGCCTGCACCGGCGCCGCATTCACCTTGGCGTAAATAAAATCCGCCGTCAGCACCAACACCACCGACAAACTCATCACCGCCGCCGCAATCATCCACAGCCGCTGCTTCCTATTCTGCGACTCCAGCAGCCGCCGCTCCGCGGGATTCGTCACCGCGCCCACGGTCTTCGAATGCGTCGCCGATTGCCATTCCTTCAAAATCATCAGCGCCGCTGCGCCAAACACAAAAATGAAGAAAAATAAATCGTTGCGCACCACCGGCCCCAGCAGCGCCATCTCCCCTTTACTCGAAGGAATCCATTGCGCCTCGCTCAGCTCGTGCAACCCAGTCACCGCCAGCTGAATCGCAACCAGGATGAGAATCCCGCTGGTCACTTTAAAAAACCGCTGCAGCGGAATCTTCAGCGTTCCCTTGAAAAAGAACACGCCCACCGCCACCGCCGCCGCTATCCCCACTCCAGTGCCGATCCACGTCTGTAAGCCTTCCGTGGAAACTTCGACCGCCCGCAAAATCAGCGCTAACTCTGCACCTTCGCGCACCACCATCAGAAAAACGAACAGCCCCAATCCCCAACCCGCCGCCGAACCCGCGCGCTCAGCAAATTTGTCCACCTTCGACTCAATCTCCTTCTTCAAATGTCGCGCGATCCGGTTCATCCAGATGATCATCGTGACCACAAAAAACGCCGCGATCAGCAGCAGCAGTCCTTCAAATCCATCTTCGCTGATCTGGAATCGCTCCAAAGCTATGGCAGCTGCAAGACTTAGCCCCGCCGCCGCCGCCACGCCTCCCCACACAAATTTCGCCAAATGGCTGCGGCCGGTCCGCGACAAGTACACCAAAATGATGCCGACAACCAGCGAGGCTTCGACACCCTCACGCAGCGCAATTAGGAAGGCAGAAAGCACGTTAACTCCAGTTGATAATCATTTGCAACAACAGTACCAGTCTAGTCCCGGCTCTTTTCCTCGTCAAGTTCACTCATCACACTGTTCCCTCACGGTAGAATAGTCTCTTGCGTCTATCTACCTACATGCTCCGCATCTTCCGCCCGGGTCTCTCCTTCGCTCTTTGCGCCCTGCTGGCCTGCCCTCCCCTGCCCGCTCAGGATCCCAAAAATCCCCAGCAAGCTCCCACCGACAAACAAGACCTGATCAAGCCTGATCCCAAGCAAGCCAAGCGTCTGGTCGAAGCCGGCGAAAAAATGGAACAAGCCGGCAATCTCGAACAGGCACTGAAAGCCTACGAAGACGCCGCCGCGTATGCGCCCTTCGACGTCACCATCGTCAGCAAAGCTTCCACTCTTCGCTCCAAACTCCTCCAGGACTACGTGAAAGCCGCGGAAGGTTTCGCCGCCGAGGGCAATTTCATGGACGCCACCGTCCAGCTCGCCAATGCCTTGCGCCTCGATCCAGACAATGCCGCGGTGTTGAAGCGCATGCAGCAACTCGCCAACTTCAACCAGCGCAAAAGCGAGTCGCTTCCCGATCTTCCTCCTGAAGGCCTGGTAACCGCCGAACCACAGAAAATCACCAAGGACTTCAATCTCCGCACCGATGTGCGCGGCGCCTACGAACAAGTCGCGGCCTCCTACGGACTCAAAGCCTCCTTTGATCCCGACTTGCCCACCCGCAACGTTCGCTTGCGCCTCGAGAACGCCGACTTCGCCACCGCCATGAAAGTCCTATCCGAAGCAACCGGCACCTTCTGGCGCGCGCTATCTCCCACGCTGATCTTTGTCGCTTCCGACACTGCCGATAAACGCAAAGCCTACGATCCCCAGATGGAACAAACCTTCGTCCTTTCCTCCTCCGTGGATTCCGCTGAAATTACCGAGCTCGTCCGCGTCATTCGCGAACTAACCGGCGCGCAGCACATCCAGCAATCCATCGCTAATCACACCCTCACCATTCGCGATTCCGTCGAACACGTTCGTCTCGCGGGCGCCATCCTCAACGAATTGGAACAAGCCCGCGGCGAAGTCCTGCTCGAAATCGATCTGCTCGAAGTCGATCGCACCACTGCGCGCAATCTCGGTATCACCCCTCCTGCCCGTCTCCAGCTTTATACTGTGAGTTCAAGCCTCGTGAACCAACTAAGATCCGCCAGTGACATCAGTTCTCTGCTTACTCTCCTCGCATCGGTATTCGGCACCTCCGCGATCACCGGTCTTCCAGCCATCGCCCTCATCGGTGGTGGAAAGAGCACGTTCTTACTAGGTCTTCCCACTTTCACCGCCAATTTTTCCGATGCCCTCACCCTCGTACACAGCGGCCGCCAGGTTCTTCTGCGTGCACAAGACAACAAACCCGCCACATTTTTCGTTGGCGAGCGTTACCC
>JBAVNY010000075.1:0-2833 GCA_049691535.1 Candidatus Acidiferrum sp. | reverse complement strand
CAACTACACGCTGGAAGTGACGGTGGCAGGCGAGCCGGATCCGGTAACGGGAATGGTCCTGGACCTGAAGAACTTGAAAGAGATTTTAGAGCGGGAAGTGACGCAGCGAATGGACCACCGGTTTTTGAACTACGAGGTGGCGGAGTTGAAGGATCAGATTCCGACCTGCGAAAACATCGTGCGAGTGATTTGGAACTTATTGGAGCCAAAAATACAGCAGGGACGGCTACACAAAGTGCGGCTGTATGAGACGCCGGATTTGTTCGCGGAGTGTTACCGCAACGGAGCGACGCGGGGATGAGCAGCGAGCCAAAAATTGAGCTGGGGCGGCGGTATAAATTTGCGGCGTCGCACCGGTTGCATAGCGCGCAGCTCAGCGAAGAAGAGAATTGCCGGGTCTACGGGAAATGCAATAACCCGCATGGACATGGGCATAACTACGTGGTGGAGGTCGCCGTGTCAGGAACGGTGGACCCGGCTACCGGCATGATCGTGAATCTGGCAGACCTGGACGGATACGTGGACCGGGAAGTGATCGAAGTGTTCGATCATAAATCGCTCAACGAGGATGTTCTGACGTTTCGCGATGTGGTGCCAACCACGGAGAATGTTTGCAAGGAGATTTACCAGCGCCTGAAACATTTCCCGAAAGCAAAGCTCGAACGCGTGCGGGTGGAAGAAACGTCCAACAATGCGTTTGAGTACGCCGGGGAAGAAATTTAAGCCGCATGGCGGTCTGACAAGGGGAAGGCCAATGTCGAAACCAACGGAAATTGTGCTGCACGAAAACAAACTGGAGATGCCGAAAGAGAGCATCGCAGACCTAGTCCGGAAGATGATTCAACTGGTGGGCGAGGATCCGAATCGCGAAGGATTGCGGAAGACGCCGGAGCGTTTTGAAAAGGCTTTTAAATTTTTGACCGGCGGATACCTGCAGAATGTGGATTCGGTGCTGAATGGGGCGACGTTCAGCGTGCATTACGACGAGATGGTGGTGGTGAAAGACATCGAATTTTTCAGCCTGTGCGAGCATCACCTGTTGCCGTTTTTTGGGAAGGCGCATGTGGCGTATCTGCCGAGCAAGCGAGTGCTGGGCTTGAGCAAGATTGCGCGGCTGGTAAATATGTTTGCGCGGCGGCTGCAGATTCAAGAGCGCATGACCAGCCAGATTGCGGAATCGATTCAGGAGAAGATCAGCCCCGAGGGCGTGGGCGTGATTATTGAGGCGCGGCACTTGTGCATGCAGATGCGGGGCGTGGAAAAACAGCATGGGCAGGCGGTGACTAGCGCGATGCTGGGATCGTTCCGGCATAACAAGCAGACTCGCGATGAGTTTCTATCGCTGGTTCGGTCGAACTCGAACCACGGTTGAGGCGTTGCCGGCTGGAAGCCGGCGCTACCAATCGCGTCATGGTCCATTGGAAATATTTCTCTAAGATAACTTGAATGCGTCAGCGGCGGCGTGCGCGAGAACGGCGGACGCGATCGCGATTGCCGCAGGTGGCGTCGTCGCACCAGCGGCGGACGTTGCCTTTGGTGCGATCCACGAAGACCCAAAGACAGTCGGTGTTTGCGCAGATCTTCAGACGGCCGCGGGGTTCCTTGATGAGCGATTCCGCGAAGGAGTGCGCCACTTTCGCCAAGTCCGCGTCCCATCCAATTTGAGCGGGCTGTAGTGCCAGCTCAAACCCATTTTGGTTCTCCACTACGTGCGGATAGACAGGTATTTTCAACCAGGAATTGAGTTGTGCGACATCGTCTGAAGAAAGGGAAGCTTGCGTGGAACTTTTCTCTACCAGGCAGCGGAGCAGGGAACGAAGCGAACGAAGCGCTTTTTGGGCTGCCGGTTCCTGGAAGGAGGCGCGAAGCCTCCAATGATGAAGGAAGGTGCGGACCCATACGGGATCATCGAGGCATTCGGTGGGATTGCCAAAGCCGTCGAGCAGGCCGCTGTTGACGAGATCGACCCACGGGAAGTGGCCACCGAAGCCACGGTCGACAAACGAGTTTGGAGTAGAGGGCATTGCGTAATGAGATAAAAGCTGTTGACGCGTTACATCAAGTCGCGTAGCCTGTGACATGAGATTAGCATGGTTATGTCGTTACACAAAACAGGGGCCCTATGAGCGACACAACACCAGCCATTGCGCAGGCCAGACCGGTTGCCGATAGCGCCACGGTAGCAGCGCGGAAAAGTTTCCGGCTGCGGGTGATCCTGGCGTTTTTCGCAATTTATGTGATTTGGGGATCGACGTACCTGGCGATACGGTATGCGGTGGAGACGATTCCGCCGCTGTATACCGCTGGATTCCGGCACCTAACGGCTGGGACGATTTTGCTGGCGTGGTGCTTCGTGAAGGAGTTGCGTCCAACGTGGGCGCAGATACGGGCCAGCGTAGTGATCGGCTTTTTCTTTTTTCTGCTGGGACACGGCTCGCTGCATTGGGCGGAAACGGTGGTGCCGAGCGGATTGGCCGCCCTGCTGATTGCCGTGGAGCCGATTATGGTTTTCCTATTGTCTTCGGCGGCGGCACGGACCTGGAAGCTGAACGGCATGCTGCTGGCAGGAATTCTGCTGGGGTTGGCGGGAGTGGGATTCCTGGTGATGGGCACTGAAACGCACGGGGCGCGTGGGTCGACGTTCGGTGCCATCATGGTTTTGGTTGGGGCATTGGCCTGGTCGATCGGGATTATTTATTCGCGGAGTTCGAAGCTCTCCGGCAGTCCGCTGCTGTTGTCCGCTCTTTCGCTGCTGTCGGGGGCAGTGATGCTGTTGACTGTTGGCACGCTGGCCGGCGAGGCGAAAGGTTTTTCGATTGCGCAGGTAACCCCA
>JBAVNY010000074.1:0-2481 GCA_049691535.1 Candidatus Acidiferrum sp. | reverse complement strand
ATTCAGCACCGTGCCCACTCTCGCTGAACGCGCCGGCAATTTTTCCGGTCTTACTTCGCGCATCGGTACCCCCGTCACAATTTACAATCCGCAAACCGGTTTACCCTTTGCCGGCAACTCCATCGATCCCTCCACGTTTAGCCCCGCTGCAGTAGCCCTCGTGAATTACATTCCCACGCCGAATCTCCCGGGCACCACGCAGAACTTTCACTACATCACGTCCGATCAAAGCAGCACCGACGCTGTCAGCCTGCGCCTCATTCACAATTTTTCTGGCACCGGTCCGGGATTTAGTCCGCCCGGCGGACCGGGTGGTGGCGGAGGTGGCGGTCGCAATCGGCGTGGCCCGCGCAACAATCTCAATTTCGGATTCAACTGGACGCGCACCTCAGTCGCTCTCGTCAATTCTTATCCGTCGCTCGCAGGCCACTCCAACACCCAAGGCCTCAACGCCAATACCCGCTGGACCTACGGCAAAGGCCGCCTCACCAACACCGTCGGTTTCACCTACAACCACAATCGCGTCGCCACCACCAACCTGTACTCCACCGTCACCGATGTCGCCGGCGCCGCAGGTATCAACGGTGTTTCCACCGATCCTTTCAACTGGGGCCTTCCCGGAATCAGTTTCACGTCCTTTGCTGGCCTCAGCGATCCCACGCCCAGCCGCGAACTCGATCAGACCTACACCGTCTCCGACACCGTAATCTGGAATCGCGGCAAAAATAATTGGCGCTTTGGGGGAGATTACCGCCGCATCCTGCAAGGCTTTCGTTCCGCGCGCAACGCCGAAGGCAGTTTCGTTTTTACCGGCTTCGCAACTTCCTCCTACGCTCCCGGCAGCACCCAGCCGCTTCCCGGCACCGGCAGCGATTTTGCTGATTTTTTGCTCGGCCTGCCACAGCAAACCAATCTGCAGTCCGGCACCACCGACTACGAATTCCGCGCCAACTCCTACGATCTCTATGCTCAAGATGACTGGCGCGTTTTGCCCAATCTTTCTGTGAATCTCGGACTCCGCTACGAATACGTCAGCCCCTACAGCGAAGCCGAAAATCGCATCGCCAATCTCGCCGTCGCGTTCAGTCCTCAGTCCACCACCGCGTTTCAAATCCTCTCCGGACAAAATCCCGCCTATCCCGCGTCGCTCGTTCGTCCTGATCGCAATAATTTCGCGCCGCGTATCGGCATCGCCTACCGCCTCGCCCAGCGCACCGTCGTCCGCGCGGGCTACGGCATCAACTACAATCTCGCGCAGTACGGCACCTTCATCCGCAACTTTGCCTTTCAACCACCGTTCGCCATCACCGCCACCAACGTCAGCCCCTACGGAAATTTTCTTACCCTGCAAAATGGTTTTCCCACGCAACCGGTCAATGCCGTCACCAACAACTATGCTCTCGATCCCAACTATCGCCTTGGCTACGTGCAAATCTGGAATCTTGATATCCAACGTCAACTTCCCGGCAACGTTCAGCTCAACATCGGCTATAACGGTGCCAAAGGCACGCGTCTCGATACCGAACGCGCCCTCGTCCCCACCTGCGTTTCTGCCGCGACCTGTCAACTCTCCGCCGCCGAAGCCTCCGCCCCCTTCATCTACGAATCTTCCGAAGGCAATTCCATCCTTCATGCCGCCTCCGTTCGCATTCGTAAGCGACTATCCCAAGGCTTGGGTCTCGGCGCCACTTACATTTTTTCCAAGTCGCTCGACGACGCCTCCTCCATCGGTCTCGGCAGCACCATCGTCGTGCAAAATCCCTTCGACATTTCCGCCGAGCGCAGCCTCTCCAGCTTCGATCAAACTCATAAATTCACTGGCACCTGGATCTACGACATGCCCTTCGGTGACGGCCGCCGTTTTCTAACCAAGGGCCCACTCTCCCACGTTCTCAATGGCTTTCAATGGAGCGGCGATTTCACCATCGGCTCCGGTTTCTATTTCACGCCCAGTGTCTTAGGCGCACAACTGGACATCAACCGCGGTGTCAGCGGCTCGCAACGCGCCAACGTCATTCCCGGCGCTCCCATCTCTCTCAGCAATCCCACCACTTCCGAATGGTTCAACACCGCCGCGTATTGTACTCCCGGCCCCGGCTGCTCCAGCTCCGCCGGCACAACCTACGGAGACGCCGGCCGCTACTCCATCGAAGGCCCCGCGCAATTTACGTTCGATATGGCCTTCAGCAAAACCATCGTCATTCGCGAATCCCGCGCCCTCGAGCTCCGTCTCCAAGGCACCAACATTTTCAACACCGCCTACTTCTCCAACATCAATAGCGTTGTGAACTCGCTCACCTTCGGCCAAGTCACCGGCGTTTCCAACATGCGCCGCGTTACCATGCTCATCAGGTTCCGCTTCTAACCGCCAATGACCGCCATGCGCATCCACACCAAACTCGCCTTGCTAGCGGCCGCCACCCTCCTCGCCATTCTTTTCGTCTGCAATCTCCGAGCCCAGCAACCCGCGCCTCCTCAGCC
>JBAVNY010000073.1:0-12796 GCA_049691535.1 Candidatus Acidiferrum sp. | reverse complement strand
TTTGCAGGCGTTTGCCAACCGGGAAATCAAGGAAGCTGCTGGAGAGAAGGAAGTGCATCTGGCATTTGTTGGCCCGGACGAGGCAGGAATGCTGGCGACCTTGCAGATCATGACGCGGGGCCTTGGGGTGGCGGAACGCGTTCACTTCACCAGCGCGCTGGAGGGAGACGCGAAGTGGAGTGCCTATCGCGACGCGGATATTTTTGTGCTTCCTTCGCAGAATGAGAATTTTGGGAACACGGCAGCGGAATCGGTGGCGGCCGGACCTCCGGTGATTGTCACCGACCAGTGCGGTATTGCCCCGCTATTAAAGGATGTGGCAGGTGTCGTGGTGAAATACGATGCGGCAGAGCTGGCTGGTGCACTGAAAGAACTTCTGCGGGACGACGCACTTTATGGCAGACTTCAAGGCGGATGTAGGGCTGCCTTGCAGAATCTCGGTTGGTCCCAACCTCTCGCCGAGATGGACGCACTGTACCGTACGCTTGCGAAAGCCTGCCCTTCACAAACAAATCCAGTTAAGGAATCGCTCCAGCGGTGAACCGACATATTATTTTTCGAGTGGTGTGGTGGACCTGCAACTTACTGCTGGCGGCATCCCTGGTTGCCTCTGCCTGGTGCGGCGTGTGGGAATATTCGGTGCGCCAGTATCTAGACGGGTTCTCGGACGCGATTGTGGCGGATAGCGCCACTCCCCAACAAAAAGCGGAAGCAATATTGGACTGGATGCGGGTAGGCCCGCCGCGCATGATTGCGCCCCGCGTAGCGGAACTTTCTTCGCGCGATCCGGAAGACACGCTGAACTATCAACAGCTACTGCAGGTCTGCGGAACGGCGACCAATGCATTCTTGAATCTAGCGCGCAGCACCGGCGTGCAAGCAAGAAGACTCTTGTTGCTCACGCCCGCTCGGACCGCAAAGCATGTGGTGGCGGAAATTAATGTGGATGGGCGGTGGGTTATTGTAGATGCCACGTATCGGACATTCCTGCGAGACGCAAAGGGCAATTTGTTGACGCGGCAAGACCTGCAGAATCCGCAAATATTTGCAGAGGCTACGGCGCTTATTCCCCACTACATGCCGGAATATTCCTACGAAAATCTTGCGCATGTGCGAGTGGCAGCGCTTCCCTTCCACGGCATGCATATTCGCGAAATGCTGGATTGGATTCTGCCGGGGTGGGACGAATCGTTAGAATGGGGCTTGCTGTTGGAGCGACGTTCGTTCACCTGCTTATTTCTTTCGGTAGTTTCGTTTTTGTTCTTAGTTGCGCTACGAGGCGCGCTGGCGTGGTGGGCCGACCATCGGCTGATGGCGCCACGCTTTCATCTGCGGGCCAATCTAATCCGTGCTACCACAGCATTTTTCACCACTCCGGAGATAAAATAGCCGCGTGTGCGGAATCTGCGGATTCGCCTATGCGTCGGACAGTGCGCAAGCGGAAAGCCATGTGCGTGAGATGGCTGCGGCTATGCAGCACCGCGGGCCAGACGCCGACGGCTGCCTGATAAATGATCCTCGTGTTCCCGGGCTGGCGCTGGCGATGCGCCGGCTGAGCATCATCGATCTGCAGGGCGGGCAGCAGCCCATATGGAATGAAGCGCACAACGTCGCCGTTATTTTCAACGGCGAACTCTATAACTATCGCGAAGTGCGCAATCGATTGAGCCAGGCTGGACATGCCTTCAGCACACAATCCGACACGGAAATTCTGGTGCATGGCTGGGAAGAGTGGGGCGAAGACGTGCTCACCGAGTTGCGGGGCATGTTCGCGTTCGCGCTGCTGGACATGCGCAAACATTTCGCGACGGTGCCGGTGCTTTTTCTGGCGCGCGACCCGCTGGGAATCAAGCCACTGTATTACGCGCAAACGAATGAAGGATTCGTGTTTGCCTCGGAACTGCTGGCGCTGCTGGCCGGTGGCACGGTGAAACGCCAGCTTTCGGAAGATGCGCTGACGTCGTATTTGTTGTTTGGCAGCGTATCGGAACCGGTGACGATGATTGAGGGAGTTTTCTCGATTCCTCCGGGGCATCGTTTGCTGCTGCATATTCCTGATCGCCGCCGCGTGCCGCGCACCAGGCCGTGGTGGGATCCCACGCGAAGTGCCGCGGCGCGAGACATCAAACGGCCGCGTGAATTCAGTGCAGCGGTGCCGGTGTTACGAAATTTGCTGGACGACGCGGTGCGCGCGCATTTGATTGCCGATGTGCCGGTTGGTCTATTTCTCTCGAGCGGATTAGATTCGAGCGCCATTGCCGCCCTGGCCGGCCGCGCACAAAAAGGAATACAGAGTTTCACGCTGTCGTTTCCGGACACGCCGTACGACGAAGCAGGACTGGCGCGCGAGGTGGCGCGAAGGGCGGGCACCAAACATTCAGAAGTGCCGCTGCATGGGGTGGACATGCTGGCGCGACTGGACGAGGCGGTGGCGGCGCTGGATCAACCGACGATGGATGGGGTGAACACCTATTTTGTTTCGTGGGCGGCGCGGCAAGTGGGCTTGAAGGTGGCACTCTCTGGACTTGGGGGCGATGAGTTGTTTGCCGGCTACCGCACATTTGCGGATACGCCGCGATTTCAGAAGCTGGAACTGTTGGCGCGATTCGTGCCGGAAAGTTTGCGCCGTGTGGGCGCGCCAGTGGTGAATGCACTCGCCGAGCGCAACAATTCCATCGACGCCGCACGTAAGGTGCGCGACGCGTGGTTGATGCCAGACGCGCTGCCGCACGCTTACTTTTATACCCGGCTACTGTTTCCGCCCTCGGAATTGTCGCAATTGACGGAACCGCGCTACCGCAATAGCGCCGTGGGTGCGGACGGCATAACGCTGGAGCCGACGTGGCTGGGATGGTTGGAGCGCGTCTCGGACCAGGCACGAAAGCTGGATCCCATCGCGGCAGTTTCCTGGCTGGAGCTGCGGACATACATGGTAAGTACGTTGTTGCGCGACACGGATTCGGTGAGCATGGCGCGTTCACTGGAAGTGCGTGTGCCTCTGCTCGATACGCCACTGGTGGAATTTGTAAGCGCGCTGCCAGATGAGGCGCGGGTGGAGCAGGGGCGGCCAAAGGCATTGCTACGCGCGGCGTTGAGCGATCTTTTGCCGGCCGAAATTCTGCAACTACGGAAGCGGACGTTCACACTGCCGTGGGAAGATTGGATGCGCTCGGCATTGACAAAGAAAATTGGGGACAGTTTTGCCGACATCGCGCCGGCGCTGCAACCGCATTTGCGTGCTGCTGGGGTGCAGATGGTGTGGGATAATTTTAAGCACGCACAGACAACCTGGTCCCGCCCGTGGTCGCTCTACGTACTGAACGAATGGTGCCGGAAGCATCTGAGCTGATTCTTGCGCGAAGAGTGACGGTGCAATAGTGCATGCTGCACCAGCACGCGTCGGGATTGGAAAGTCAACGCTAGAGCTCTGACGATATGAATATTTTGGGAATCAATGCGTACCACGGCAACGCTTCGGCCGCGTTGGTCTGCGATGGCACGCTGGTCGCTGCTGTAGAGGAAGAGCGCTTCAATCGCGTGAAGTACGCAGCCGGTTTCCCTGCGGAAGCGATTCGCTATTGCCTGAAGACCGGCGGCATCACGCTGGCGGACGTGGACCATGTAGCGGTGCCGCGGAATCCGTATGCGCGGCTGGCGACGAAATTGTTTTACGCGCTGCGCATGCCTTCGTTTGCGCGGGAACGCCTGCGGGTGATGTCGAAGTTCACGGGAATTCCGACGGCGCTCGCAGCCGCGTTTGACTACGATTCGGAAAAACTCAAAGCCGCGTTTCACCGCATTGAACATCACCAGGCGCATCTGGCCAGCAGTTACTTTGTGTCGCCATTCGAGCACGCGGCATTGCTCTCCGCAGACGGACTGGGCGATTTTGCCAGCACCATGTGGGGCGTAGGCCGCGGCGCGCAGATGGAAATTGAGGGGGCGATCGCGTTTCCGCATTCGCTGGGCCTATTTTACAGCGCGGTAACACAATATCTGGGCTTCTTGAAATTTGGCGACGAATACAAAGTGATGGGCCTGGGCGCGTATGGCGAGCCGCGCTACGTCGACGCGTTTCGCGATGTAGTGCGCTTTTCTCCGGATAGCGGTCCGTTTGGATTCAAGCTGGGCCTGGATTACTTTACGCACCACACCACCGGACCAGAAATGTCGTGGGCCGAATCCGACAAGACGCCGGTGCTCGGCAAAATGTTTTCCGAAGCGTTGCCCAAAAAACTGGGAGCCCCAGCGCGGCATCCAGATGAACCGTTAGAGCAGCGCCACCGCGATATGGCCGCTTCGCTGCAGGCGCGACTGGAAGAAGTCTACCTGGGGATGCTGCGGAAACTGGCGACCAAGACTGGCGCGAAGGCGGTGTGCCTGGCAGGCGGCGTGGCTTTCAACTGCGTCGCAAACGGAAAGATTTTTGATGCGACGCCCTTCGAACAAATTTACGTGCATCCTGCGGCGGGAGACGCAGGCCTCTCGGTAGGCGCGGCATTTCATGTGTGGCACCAGATACTGGGCAAGCCACGCTCGTTCGTGATGAATCATGCGTACTGGGGTCCGGAATATTCCGCCGAGGAAGTTCGCGCGGCAGTACAGGCCAGCCCAGTTTCGCAGAATGGCTTTTCGATTTCAGAGTTACCCGAAGTAGAATTAATCCGCCGGACGGCCACCATCATCGCTGACGGAAAGATCCTGGGTTGGTATCAGGGCCGAGCGGAGTGGGGTCCGCGCGCGCTAGGCAATCGCAGCATCGTGGCGGATGCGCGGCGCCCGGAGATGAAGGAAATCCTGAACCGGCGCATCAAACATCGCGAAATCTTTCGCCCCTTCGCGCCTTCCATTCTGGCGGAGAAAACCCCACAATGGTTCGAGAGAGCGTATCCCTCACCCTTCATGACGCTGGCGTATTCGGTCAAGCCGGAGAAGCGCGATCAGATTCCGGCACCAACCCATGTCGACGGGACCGGCCGGCTGCAAACTGTGACCAAAGACGCAAACCCTCGTTATTACGCGCTGATCAGTGAATTCGAGCGGCAAACCGGCGTGCCCGTGGTGCTGAACACGTCGTTCAACGACAACGAACCGATTGTGTGCAGACCGCAAGAGGCGCTGGATTGCTTTTTAAGGACGCAAATGGATGCCTTAGTGCTTGGCAATTACCTGATAACCCGCCCATGACTGACTCCTCTGCAAAACTAAAATCGCGAGGAGTTCCGGTATTGCTCGGAATCCCGCTGGATCACAATTCGTCTTTTCTGCGTGGAGCAGCGCAAGCTCCGCGGCTGATTCGCGAAGCGCTGCATTCGGATGTGTGGAACTCCTGGACGGAAACGCGCGTCGATCTGGGCGTGGCAGGGATGGTCGAAGACATCGGCGATCTGGCCAACATGGAATCCGCCGACGCGTTCGAACGGATTGAAGATGCCATCGAGAAGATTCTGGCGGCGGGCAAGCGGCCGGTCAGTCTGGGCGGCGATCACTCGATTACGTACCCGATTTTGCGCGCAATCGGCAAGCACGTGCCGAACCTCACTATCGTGCACCTGGATGCGCATCCCGATCTTTACGACAACTACGGCAACAATCCACATTCGCATGCCAGCCCGTTCGCGCGAATTATGGAAAATAAATTGGCCAAGCGCTTGGTGCAGATTGGCGTTCGTACGCTCAACGCGCATCAACAGGAGCAGGCCAAAAAATTTGGTGTGGAGATTTACGAAATGAGTGATTTGCGCGACCCAACGCACCTCAACCTGGCCGGGCCGATTTACATTTCGTTCGATATGGATGTGTTGGAGCCCGGGATGGCGCCCGGAGTTTCCCATTGGGAACCCGGGGGAATGACCACGCGGCAAGCGCTGCACTATATCCATACGGTACCGGGGCCGATCGTCGGCGCCGACGTGGTGGAATTTAATCCGGTGCGCGACGCTACGGGAATGACCGCGATGGTCGCGGCGAAAATCGTAAAAGAAATTCTTGGCAAGATGCATTCGTCGCGAGATTAAACGGCACGAGTGTAGTGTTCACCCCTCGCGTGCAAACCGACGTCCGCAAGACGACCGCAGGTTAGAAATGCTACGCGTGGACCGGCGCTTCGATATGCAGCGCGATGGTCGGCGGATGCAGTAGCGTGTTGTGGACCAGGCAGTGCTCAACGGAATTTTGCAGACCTTGACGCTGTTCGGAAGTGAGCGCCACGGGAGAATCAACGCGAATTACAAAATTGTCTAACCGGGCGACGGGATCTTTCACTTTGTCGCAAGTGACGCGAACGCGCGTAGCCTCAGTAGCCAGCTTCATCTTGCGCAGATACTGCGCGGCATAATAACCCGCACACGAGCCAAGTGCGGCAAGAAGCAGTTCGGGCGGGGTCATACCCTCGTCGAAGCCGCCACTATCGGCAGGCTGATCGCTAATCAGGGAGTGGGTGCGCGCTTTAATCTCAAACTGCACGGCGCCAAGATGCTCAACAATGATTTCCATACATGCCTCGATATCAGGCGGCTCGTGGGTCGGAGGGAGCGGTGGCTGCGGAGTCGCGCAGAAAAACAACCTTGTCTATAGCAATTTATATCAGAACTCTCTGCACGACGCCACGGTACATGTACCCGTTGTAGCGGACTGACTAGCTGCGGTTCCGGGTTTTCACGTATTCGTCGAAGGCTTCGCGCAGCCCGTCGAGCAGGTGGCCATTCTTTACTTTGGGACCTTCGGTCTTGTGCACATCCGACCACAGCGTGGTGCTGGTCTTGGGATCAAGCAAAGCGATCCGCGTGTAGCCCTTGGGCACCGCAGAGGCTTCCGCGTTGCTGCCGGGAAATTGTCCTTCAGGCACAGCGTGGACGCGCGTGCCGCTGTCCAGCCGCAACACCAGATCGGCCTTGGCGCGGTTCTCGGCGTAATCAAAATGTCCCCACTTATTCAGGTCGAGAATCGCGGCGTACTGCAGCTCCGGAAATCCAGTTTCATTTTCAAGATAGATGGTATGCGCAGTAACGACCGCCTCCGGCAAGGTGTTGGGACGCGCGAACAATTCGAGAGCCGCGAGAAAGAGAAAAGCCGCGAGCACGAAGTGGGACTTCTTCGAAAAGAGACTCAGCAGCATGCGGACCTCCTGCAAAAGTTAAACGGGATGCAGGTACGGTAGAGGCGCGGCGAAGAGCGCGGAACTGTCCCAACGCACAGTATTGGTTCAGCTGTCCATTTTTGTTGGCGCAAACGCTGCGCGCTTCAAGCCTCACCCCGCTGCCTGTACAATCTTGGCGTGCGTGTTCTGCTTCTGAATCTCTATTACCCACCGGATACATCCGCTACCGCAAAAATGGCGCAGACCGTTGTGCAGGCGCTGGCGGCCAAGCACGACGTTACGGTGCTGTGCGGCCGGCCTTCGTACGAGCGCACCGAGCGGCGATCCTGGAAACTGTATCGAACAGAAAAAGACGGCAGAGTGCGGGTGATTCGGGCGGGTTCAACGGATTACTCACGAGTGCAGATGAAGCGGCGGGTATTGAATTATTTGAGTTACGTGCTGTTGGCCGTGCCCCGAGCGCTGCTGTTGCGCTGCGACGTGATTCTGGCGATGACCGATCCGCCCTTCGAAGGGATTGTTGGCGCGTTTGTCGCCATGCTGAAAAATAAGCCATACGTCTACAACATCCGGGACATGTATCCCGACATGGCGGTGGGCGGATCGATTGTGCAGCCCGGCTTGTTGGCACGTGTTTGGGAGAAGATGCATCGATGGGCGTTACGCCGGGCCACGCGGGTGGTGGTGCTGGGCGAGGACATGCGGCAGCGCATCCTGGCGAAGGGCGTGGATGCTGCGCGCGCGGTGGTGGTACGCGATGGAGCCGATCTTCCCGTGGCTGGCAAAGCGGTGCCTGCGCCGGATGCCGATGTGATTCGAGCAATTCGCAGGGACTTTCGCTTCGTGATGCTGCACGCGGGCAATTTGGGATTTTATGGAGCATGGGATACCTTGCTAACAGCAGCAAGAGAATTGGCGGAGGATGGAGTGGGTTTGGTGTTCGTAGGAGATGGCGCGCAACGGGAGAGTTTGCAGGAGAAGGCAGCGGGTGCAAAGAATGTGCGCTTCCTTCCATTCTTTCCGGCGAGCAAGATCGCTTCCGTTCTGGCGGCCGCTGATATACACTTAGTAACAGTAAAACATGGGTTAGAAGGCGTGGTGGTTCCCAGCAAGATGTACGGGATTCTTGCGGCGGGGAAACCCATTGTCGCGGTTGCGTCGGCGGAGTGTGACGTAGTGGCGATCGGGCGGGAGAAGGGCTTTTCAATTTCAGCCGATCCCGATAGGCCCGGCGAGCTAGTTGCGGCGATCCGCGAGTTTTGTGGCGATTCCATCAAATTGCACCAGATGGGAGAGGCAGCCACAGCAGCGGCTCCGGCGTACGAGCGGAAACGTGAACTGACGAAATTGGTCGAAGTCGTCGAGGCCGCAGCTTCGCACCGGCAGTCAATTTAAATCCGCGGAATTGACAGTTTTTATAAGTTCCTAGGGGTAAAACAGTTACGTAAGGTGTTTTACGTATGGCAATTTACGTAGCGATTCTTTAGGTTTCACGTTATCTTGCTGCAGGAGCGCCCTTCACTGCAACTTGTGTAGATTATCTGTGTTTCACATGGCAATTGGGAACCGGACCCCGAACCGGCGAAGCGTATCTGCAAAGAACCACGTCATCTCGCCCTTGGCCGGTTCACAGAAACGATACTGAGGAAAGAATGAGCGCGGGCCTGCTGGCATTTCTGATTGCCCTGACGGCATCACTGTTTCTAACCGTACCGGTTCGTGCGCTGGCCATTCGTGTGGGCATGGTCGACCTGCCGGGACCACGCAAAGTGCATCTGCAGCCCATTCCCTTGCTGGGTGGACTGGCCATGTACCTGGGCGTGATGTTGGCTATTCTTATTGCGTTTGATGGCCCGGCGCGCGCGCAAAGTATTGGCATCGTGACGGGCGCAACCTTGGTAGCGGCGGTCGGATTCATGGACGACCGCGGAATGTTGCATCACCAAGTGAAGCTGTTCATCGGGATGCCATTAGCTGCGGTGCTGCTGCTGGTGAGCGGAATTCATGCGCAATTTTTTAGCGTGCTGCTTGGCGGCCGCACCGGTACCTGGTTGGACGCGGCGCTGACCATCGTGTGGGTGGTGGGAATCACCGCATCGTTCAGCATCCTGGATCACATGGATGGATTGTGTGCAGGCGTGGCAGCCATGGCCTCGGTCTTTTTTGCGTTGCTTGCCTATTTGAATGGGCAAACGCTGGTCACCACGCTGGCAGCGGCGGTGTTGGGCGCGGCAACCGGCTTTCTGCGCTGGAATTTCAAGCCGGCGAAGATCTTCATGGGGGACGGCGGCGCGATGCTGCTGGGCTTCCTGATGGCTACCCTGGCGCTGAAGTTGCGGCTGGAGAATGCGCCGAACATGGCGCAGTGGCTGGCGCCTGTACTGATTCTAAGCGCCACGATCTTCGACACCACGCTGGTCACCATCTCGCGTGCGCGGCGGGGGCTATTGCCCTTTGCTGCTCCGGGCAAGGATCACTCCGCGCATCGGCTAGCCAACCTTGGCTTGGGCCATCGCGGCGCAGTGCTGGTCATGTACCTGGTAGGCGCGGTGTGCGGCGGAGCAGCGATTTGGGTTTCCTACCTGTCGACCACAGGGGCAGCGGTGGTTGGCGGCATTGTGCTGCTACTGACCTTGGGTGCGGTAGCGTTGATGGAACGAGCACCGTTTGAGCGGCAGCGGCGCCAGACAGACAAATCGGCGGCTTGAGGGGTTCTGTCGCGGTTCAGCGTGTTCTCACTGAAAAACTGGTTAATTCACTGCGTTTATTGGTTCGATGGCGGTTTGGTGTGTTCCACGGGATTCGCTATACTCGAAACGCCTTCTGCTCACTTTTATGTGCCTAGCGCGCTCCCGTTCAGTGTGCGTCCGGGTAAAAACAGACAGGTAGGTTAGGGCCTCGCAGGGCGACTATCGCAACCAGGGAAAACGGAGCCAGTGGGAATCGCAGAAAATTCATCCCGGGCCGCTCGGGAACGCAAAGAAGTTGTCGTTGTTGGAGGTTCGGCAGCGGGTTTGTATACCGCTGCTCATGTCGCTAAGGGCGGCCACTCGGTCCGGGTGCTGGAGTCCAAGCCGACGCTGGATCCCGCGCCACGGACGTTAATCGTTACCGACCATTTCAAGAGCCAGATTAGTGTTGCCGCGCGGGGCAGCATTCTGAACCAGATTCGCCGCTTCGAGTTGTTCACGGATGGACGCTCGGCGCAGGTGGCGTTGAAGCAGCCAGACTTGATCATTGAGCGTTCGAAGCTGATCCGCCTACTAGCGGACGAAGCTGAAGGGGCCGGCGCCAAAATTGAATACGATACGCGCTTCCACGGACTGGCTCCCAATGGGCATGGTTTGCGGGTGCACGTTGATCAGGGACAGCAGCGAAGCGAAATTCACGCCGATCACCTGGTTGGGGCGGACGGTGCGGCGAGCCGCGTGGCGAAGGCTGCGGGCTGGCCTGCAGTGGAAACCGTTCCGCTGGTGCAGGCGCTGGTGAAGCTGCCAACAGATTATCCGATGGACACCACGCGGGTGTGGTTCGTGCCGGATGACACCCCTTATTTTTACTGGCTGATTCCGGAATCGGCAGACCGCGGTGCGCTGGGAGTAATCGGCGAGCAAGGCAAAAACACCAAAGAATGTTTTGATCGTTTTCTGAGCAAGAAGGGTTTCGAACCGCTGGAATGGCAGGGCGCGCGCATTCCGGTCTACCGGCAATGGGTACCGGTGCAACGCACGGTAGGGAACGGCGCCGTGTATCTGGTGGGTGATGCGGCCGCACAGGTGAAGGTTTCGACGGTGGGCGGCATCGTGACGGGATTCCGCGGGGCGCGCGGCGTTGCCGATGCCATCTTGCAAAACAGCACACGAGAGTTGCGAGCGCTGCGGCGTGAGCTGAGTACGCACTGGCTGATTCGCAGATCACTGCACCACTTCCAGCAGGAGGATTATTCTCGACTGGTGGATATGCTGAATGTTTCGACACGTGAATCTCTTGGTGAAATTAATCGTGACGAATCGACGCGGCTATTGTGGAGCGTGATTCGCCGCCAACCAAAACTGGTGCTCTTAGGTCTTCGAGGATTGCTGCTCGGCCGGAGATAAGCGGCAATCCTAGCTTTGGAAGTTTGCGATGCCAGGCCGTCCCTGGGTAATCGTACGTGGGCAATCGCTCAGCCCCTTAGATCGCGAAGGAGGAACAGAAAGTGCGCTTGACCGTAATTGGATGCGGCTATGTGGGCCTGGTGACGGGCGCGTGCCTGGCAGCGGCTGGACACGAAGTGTTTTGCACCGACGTCGATAAGAAACGAATCGACCAGCTCAACGAGGGCAAAGTTCCCATTTACGAGGAACACCTGGACGAAGTACTGAAGCGCGCGGTGGCCGAGAAGAAAATCAGTTACACCTCGGATGCTGGCGACGCGATTCGCGCCGGCGAAGTGATTTTCATTTGCGTGGGAACTCCGCCCAAAGAGAGCGGCGAGGCCGACCTTTCGGCGATTGATCACGTGGCGCGGCAGATTGCAATGGAGGCGCGATCACCAAAGCTGGTAGTGGAAAAAAGCACGGTGCCGGCGCTGACCGGGGTGCAATTGCAGAAAGCGCTGACCGCGTATTCGCGAAATGGCGAGCGCAAATTTGAAGTGGCGTCGAACCCCGAGTTTTTGCGGGAAGGTACCGCGGTGGAAGATTTCTTTCATCCGGACCGCATTGTGGTGGGCGTGGAAAATGAAGCCTCGGCCGCCAAGCTGCGCGAAATTTATCAACCGATTCTGGAACGCAAGTTTCACTGCCCCGTGCACGCAGGCAAGTGCCCGACGGGAGCGGCTGGCGAGCTGCTGGTCACCACCATTAATAGCGCCGAACTGATTAAACACGCTTCCAACTCCTTCCTCGCGTTAAAAATCAGCTACGCCAACGTAATTGCCGATTTGTGCGAGCGCATTGGCGCAGACGTGGAAGAAGTGACTCACGCGATGGGTATGGACCCCCGCATTGGAACGCAGTTTTTGAAAGCCGGCCTGGGATTTGGCGGTTTCTGCTTTCCCAAGGATATTCAGGCGTTCATTCATCTTTCCGCTTCTGTTGGCGTCGATTTCGACATGTTGAAAGCGGCCGAGCGGGTGAACAAAGAGCGGCTGCACGCCTTTTTCCAGAAAATCCATAAGGCACTTTGGGTCATCAAAGGCAAGCGCGTAGCCGTGCTCGGATTGGCGTTCAAGGCCAACACCGACGACATTCGTTTCGCGCCAGCGCTGGAAGTGATGAAGCGCCTACTAGAAGAAGGCGCCGAAGTGCACGCTTGCGACCCGCAGGCAATTTCACGCACCCAGCCCCTGTATCCCAAGGTGCATTATCACGAGGATCCGTACGAAGCGCTGAAAGATGCGGATGCGGGGCTGATCTGCACCGAGTGGCAAATTTTCCGGAAGCTGGATTGGGAGCGCGCGGGGAAATTAATGGCGCGCCGCCTGGTCATCGACGGTAGAAATCTCTACTCTCCAAGGACTATGCAGAACCTGGGCTTCGACTACTATTCCTTCGGCCGCTTCTAACGACAATCCTCTAGCGTGTAGCGGTCACCTTCAGGTGGCCACGCGCTCAGGGATGTACCGAGTCCCGAGCTTAGCGGCTGGGCGTTAGCTTGGCGAATTCCGTTTTAAAGAAGTCCAGCGTGTGGCGCAGGCCTTCTTCCAAGCCCACC
>JBAVNY010000072.1:0-7096 GCA_049691535.1 Candidatus Acidiferrum sp. | reverse complement strand
TGAGAAACATTGGCGATGATGCGGACCTGGAGCACAACGTGTTGTGCCCCTACGATCGCGGCATGGTTGCGAATTCTAAGAAAAGTGTATCAGGTTGTTTCTTTGACGGACATTTCGGCGTCGAGTTCTTCGCCCTCGTGAGCGCGCATACTGCGCAGCTCGCCGAGCGAGAGACCTTCTTTGATGAGAAGCGGGATACCTGCGAGGGAGCACGAAGCGAAGGTAATCAGCCAAAGCATGATCGCCGCGGCCACTGCAGGTTCCTTCTCGATTCCGAAGACGGAAGTATACGCCAGAATGGTGAGCGCCTGGGAACCTCCGCCAACGCCGGGAAGCTGGACGGCAGAACCGACAAGGGTGAAGACGAGGACGATGATGGCGTCCTGGAAGGTGAGCGGGAGGAATTGTCCCCCTAAGGCCAGCGGGATGAGGTAGTAAATAGAGGCGACGAGCAGCCAGTGTGCAGCGGAAACGAGCAGGGCGAAGGCGAGATCGCCGAAGGTGCGAATGGATTGAACGCCGCGGACGAGACCGAGGAGGATGCGGGCCACACTGGCGCGCCAACCGTGCGCTGCCAGCCAATGCTGAAGGCGGCGCTCGAGGACGGCGGAACCGTGCAGGCGAAGGTAGATGAGCACGGCGATGGCGAAGAGAACGCCAATGCAGAGGAAGGTGGCGCCGGTTTTAGCGGCGGTTTCGAAGGCAGTGGAGACTTCGCCGGGATGGGCTTGGCGGCGGGCGGAAAAGATGATGAGGCCGGCGGCGGCGAGGGCGGCTGCGGATGCGGTGTCGAGGAGGCGTTCGAGGGCGTAGATGCCGAAAATGTCGGCGAGGGGAATTTTACTTTTGCGGGAGAGCAAGAGGGGACGGATGGGCTCACCGGCGCGGCCGAGAAGGAAGACGGCGGAAAAGCCGGCGAGGGTCATGGCGTAGATGGAGCCGAGGGAGGCGGGGCCAACGTTTTTCTGGAGATTGCGCCAGCGGATGGAGCGGAGGAAATAGCAGAGGTAGATCAGAACAATGGAGAGCAGGAGCAGGGGCACATTGGCGTTGCGAATGGCGGCCCAGAGCTTCTCGCCACTGAAATCAGCAAAATTGAGCAGGTGGCGCGAGCGATAAAGAAGAAACGCGATGAGCGCACCGACCAGACCTAGAAGTAGCCACTTCCTCGACTTAGCATCCATGGGGTGAGCGTACTGGTGGGCAAGGGGCAGCGTCAAGCAGGCTAAACATTTAGATTCCAATACCTTAGATTCCAATGAGATTCCAATACTCCAATACCTTGTGTAGGGGTAGCGGTATGAGTAAGATGCGGCAGACGGTGGGTCTCACTCGGCGGAAGGCAAGGGAACATAATTGAGGCATTTTGCGTTCCATAGTATGCAGGCCGGGGTAGAAGGCTTGCGGGTCCTGCCTGAGCAGGTATCTGAGATTCAGGACTGAGGACGCTTGGAGCAGGATGCCCAACTGGTCCAGCAATGCCTCCAGGGCGACGGTGCGGCCTGGGAGGAACTTGTGCGTCGGCATTCGCGGCGGATATTTAATGTGTGCTACCGATTTGTGGGCAACCGGACAGAGGCGGAGGATTTATCGCAGGATGTGTTTTTGCGAGTGTACCGGACGTTGGGAAGTTACCGCAGCGCGCACGGCGGATTTGCAACGTGGATGACCAGCGTGACGAGAAATTTGCTGATCGATCATTACCGAAGGACCAAGCGAGACCGGATGACGGACTCGCTGGACGATGCGATGCCGGTAGTGGAGAACAAAGAGTCGATGGGGCGGCGACCGGATGAGCAGGCGCTGTTGGGAGAGTTAAGCGGACAGGTGCAATCGGCGCTGACGCGACTGTCGCCGGAGTTGCGCGAGGCGGTTATACTGCGGGACTTACAGCAATTGGAGTATGCGGAAATACAGCAGGTGTTGAGCGTGCCGGAGGGAACGGTGAAGTCACGTATCAACCGGGGAAGAATTGAGCTGGCGCGGATATTGCAGCAAATGGGAGTGCGGCCGGCATGAGATTTTTGGAAGTTGAAGTTATGGATGGCGCGGGTAGTGCAGAACCGGATGTTATGGATTACGGCCGAGTGCAGTTGCCGGAAAAGTGGAATGGTTCGAGAAGATGTATGTTGGTAGTGGGGAGTAGGTTATGACCTGGACGTGCGATCAAGTTGAAGCGCGACTGAGCGATTATCTGGATGGATTGCTGCAGGAGCCGGAACGTGCGGAGTTTGATACGCATGTGAAGAGCTGCGTGGAATGTGGGCCGCTGCTGGCGAGTGTGCGCGATTTAGTGACGGAGCTGCACGGCTTGGAGCCGTTGGAAGCGTCGCCGCGGTTGGTGTACTCGATTTTGGATAAGACGCTGGGCCCGCGGGAGAGCGTGACGGGCTGGCAAGGATTTTGGAATTTTGTGCGGGGCATGGGGTCGCCGAAGTTTGCGTATGGAGCAGCAAGCGTGATGGCGACATTTGTGATTCTGGTAGGAGCTTCGGGAGTTTCGTTTAAGAAGCCGAAGCTGGCGGATTTGCGTCCGGCTACGGTGGTGCGGAATTTGGACCGGCAAGGACATCTGGTGTATGCGCACGCGGTAAAGTCGGTGAGCGATTGGCGCGTGGTGTACGAAATTCAATCGCGGTTGCGGCAGGATCCGAATCTGTTGCAGTCAACGCCAGACCAGTCGCTGCCGAAGACGGCGCCGGAGAAGGATCCCGGGCAGACTGACGAGCACAAGCCCGGGCAACCGCGCCAGCAGAATCGAGCGAATGAAGTTGCGAGGCAATTAGAAGTGATGGCGGCATGGTTTCCTGTAATGCGCGAGAGGAGTCTTCGATGAAATGTGCGGTGCATCCGGAAGTGGACGCAACAGGATATTGCCGCAACTGCGGCAAGCCGATGTGTCCGGCTTGTGTGCGCCCAGTGCGAGATGTGCTGTACTGCGAAGATTGCCTGGCGAAGGTGATGGGAATACCGGTGATTGCGCCGACGAGTGCGGGAAGTGCAGTGAATTCGGGAGTCAGCGTTCCACCTAGTGGCGTGGCCTCACAGGTGACGGCAGTGCCTCCAGTGGCGGGGGTCGCGGCGAGAAATGCGAATCCGGGATTGGCGTTTTTATTGGGCTTGGTGCCGGGACTAGGCGCGATTTATAACGGCGAATACAACAAGGCGCTGGTTCACATCGTAATTTTTGCGGCGATTATTTTGGGCTTGAGCAGCGATCTCGGGGATGGGATGACAGGGATCCTGGTGTTCCTGGTGTCGGTATTCCCGCTGTACATGGCAATTGATGCGATGCGCGTGGCGAAATCGCGGCAGACCGGAGAAGTACTGCAGGATCCGTTTGAAAATTGGAGCAAGAACCGGCCGCTGGGACCAATCATTCTGATTGCGGTGGGCGCGCTGTTCCTCTTGAACAATTTTGGATTTTTCGATTTTTTTCGGGTACGACAGATTTTTTGGCCACTGGTGCTCATCGGAGTAGGCGCGTTTATGTTGCGGAACCGGGTTAGCGGACACAGTTAGAGGAGGAGCGATGGCCAGCCAGGTACGATGCCATTGTCAGAGTTGCACCATACGGAGCCTGACGGGGCCAGCGGTGGTGATCACGATTGGCGTGTTGTTCCTGCTGCATCAACTGCGCGGCGGCGAATTTTATTTTGGACATACGTGGCCGGTAATTCTGGTAGTGATCGGGCTCGTTCAACTGGCAGCGGCAACGGCGTCACGCGAAGGACATGTAGAGCCGGTACAATTTGTGCCCGTGCCGGGAGTGCCGCCCGCTCCACCTAGTTCAGGAGTTCCGCCGGTGCCGCCTGCGGCTGGAACTGGGACGTCGCAGCCTCCGTATACGACGTCCGGACAATAACCGCCAATGGCCACTACCCAGTCGCGCAGCAGCGGTCTTTTCTCTGGATTTGTTCTTCTCTCGGTTGGTCTCTTACTTCTCCTGCACAATTACGGGCACTTGGATTTGCACCAACTCTTTACGCGTTGGTGGCCGCTACTGATTATTTTCTGGGGCGCGGTGAAGCTGTATGAGCGCACGGCCGGGCGGCGTTTTGGTGGAGAAGGCGGAGGAATCACGTCGGGAGAAGTAGTGCTGGTGGTGGGGATGCTGGCGCTGCTGGGCGTAGTGGTGGCAGTGGATTTCACGAAGGAAAAGGTTGGCGGCATCTTCGAAGAAGCGAATGGGGAGAGCTACCCGTTTGATATCGATTTGCCGGAGCAGACTATTCCGCCTAACGCGCATGTGGTGGTGAAACTGGGGCGCGGAGACATTAGCGTGCGGCCTTCCGAGGGCACGCAGTTGCGCGTGTCTGGGAAGAAAAACATTCGAACGTGGAGCGAGTCGGAAGCGGACCGACTGGCGAAGCCGGTAGAAGTAAAAATCGTGAAGAATGGCGACGCCTATGAAGTGCAGCCGTTGGGATACGATTTGAAGGATTCGCGGATAGCGACGGACTTGGAGATTGCGGTGCCGAGAAAGTCGGCGCTGACGTTGCGCACGGAAAAGGGCGACGTGACGGTTACGGAAATGGGCGCGGATGTCGGAGTGACCGATCAGTATGGCGATGTGGAAGTGCGCGGGACTGCGGGCGATGTGTCGATTGAGATGCGCAAGGGCGACGTAAAAGTTTCGGGCACCAAGGGTGACGTGAAAATCTCCGGCAAGGGCGGGGAGATTGAAGTGGTGGACTCCGCAGGCAACTTGACGGTGGATGGAGATTTTTACGGTCCGGTGCGCGCGGATAAAGTGGCGAAGGGCGTACGGATGATTTCGCCGAAGACGGATTTGACGGTGTCGGCGCTGGCGGGGCATCTGGAAGCGGGCTCGGGGAACATGGACATTATTGATGTGCCGGGGAATTTGACGCTGCGCACACGCGACTCGGAAATCAATGTGGAGAATCCGGGCGGGAAGGTGAGTCTGGATAATCGGAACGCAGAGATCAATGTGCGGTATGGGGCGCCGCCGAAGGATGATGCGACGATTACGAATTCATCGTCGGGAATTTCGGTGACTGTGCCCGGGAGTTCGAACTTTGATGTGGAAGCGGACTGCCACAATTGCGATATCAGTTCGGAGTTTCCGGGGTTGACGCCTACGAAGTCGGAGGCGGGAGATTCGCATTTGGTGGGAAAATATGGGTCGGGGCGCGGGCCAAAATTGATGTTGAAGACGAGTTACGGAAATATTTCGTTGAGAAGGACGGCGGTTTCATTGCCGGGGAAGCCGCCGAAGGTGCCGGCACCGCCAGAGCCTGTGCCACCTGCTCAAGAGCAGTAGAAGAAACGCTCGGTTTCGATTTCTATCCAAAGAAAAACATGACAAGGCGGATGCCTGGCTAAAGCCAGGGTCCCTACACGGTCTCGGTGGGGGTTAGGGCTATGGTTACTGGGGACTTCTCGGCTGAGGGGACTTGGAACATGGGGCGGGGTTGTAGGTGCATGGGGGAGGCTAGCCAGGTGTCGGGGACTTGCTGGATGCGGGTGTTGAAGATGTTGATGGCGTCGTTGTAGAACTCGCGACGGTCGGCGATTTGGCTTTCGAGTTCGGAGATGCGCTTCTGCAGAGCTAAGAATGAGACGTTGGCTTTCAGGTCTGGATAATTTTCCGCAACCGCAAAAAGTTTTTGGACGGAGGCGGTGAGGGTGCCGCTGGCGGATGCTTTCTGATCGACGGTGGAAGCTAGGGCGTATTTGGTGCGAGCTTCGGTAAGTGTCTGCAGGGTTTCACGTTCGTATTGCATATAGCCTTTGCAAACGTCGACGAGGCGCGGAAGTTCGTCGTGGCGCTGCTTCAGGAGGACATCGATGTTGGCCCACGCTTTGTCGATGTCGTTGCGTAGGCCAACGAGTCCGTTATAGACGGTGACGACATAGATCAGCAGGCCGAGTGCGGCGAACGTGAAAATCAGAGAAGGAATCAGACCCATACTGGCTCCTTTGCCTCAAAGCGAAAGCGAATCCCACAGAACAATCAAAAGATAAAGCGACGCGATGGCGAGCACGGGACCGCCCCAGATGCACAGGGTAGATTTCCAGGCCAGCGACGCGGCGACTTCTTTTTGGCTGTGCCAGGAAATGGTGAAGGGCTCGCCGTGTTCGCCTTTGCTGATGGCCGCGCTGGGATGGAGTTCGAACGCTGGCTCGGGCGAGCTTGGGCTTGCAGGCGATGAGGGTTGAGGTGTGGCGTCTGGGCGACGCATGGCGGCGAGAGAACTATCGGCGACGGCGGTGCGCGTGGAGCCGGGACTCGCTGAAGCCTGCGTGGCGCGTGGCGGAATGGGTGAGGAAAGAGCGGAATTGCGCGGCGTGAGATCTAAAGGATGTGGTGCGGTCTTCGGATTAGCAGCGGTGAAGCTGAAACTCAGGCCGGGACCGCTGCTGAAGCTGAAACCAAACTTCGAGGCGGAAATGCCGGAGTGGTGAATCTGCGGTGACCAAGAGCCAGAGGAGGGATTCTCGCCGAGTGTGCCAAAGACAAAAAGTGGGAAGCCGGGTTGGATGATGTGCTCTTCGATTTTGATTTTTTCGTAAGGAACGAGCCCACGAAGAGCCAGGAAATTGCGGACGTTGGGAGGAACGAGGTCTCGGGTATTGAAGAAGGAGGCTTCGATTTGATCGGAGAAGTTGCGATGGACATCCATTTCGGCGCCTTGCGAATCGATGAGCACGCGGCCGGTGCTGTCTTCGAGGAAGAATGGGATGTAGGAGCTTTCGTCGAGGACGGATTTCCAGACGTGGGATTTGCCGTTGTCGGTCTCGGTCCATTGCCAGGCTTGGACACGATAGTAAAAGCACGGATCGCCGGTGACGGGGGCAGCGAGAGTGTGCGGGCCGATGGGAGTGCCCATGACTTCAACGAGGCCGATGGAGGCGCTGTGGATTTTGGAGAGTGGGGTGTCGAGGATCAGGCGTTTATAGCGGAGCATGCGGAAGCCGTTGAGGAAAAGAAAAAGACCTAGGGCGATGCCGGCTACGGAGAAGAGCAGGAAGCCAGTGCTGTTTGAGGAATAGAGGATGCAGAGAATGCTGGCAGCCATGGATTAGGGCCTCCGCGCCCTTATGGCAGGTGTTGTTGTAAGTGTACGAT
>JBAVNY010000071.1:0-14676 GCA_049691535.1 Candidatus Acidiferrum sp. | reverse complement strand
CCCCTGAAAGGGCGAGCTACAGTCGAGGCTTCGCGTTTACAGCTTGCGAATTGGCTCTGGTAGTGAGGGATTCAGTGAATAGGCGCCCGGGCCGGTGAAGAGAAAGGCGATGCCGATTAGCAACTGGGTCAGGGCGTATTCAAAGCCGCCTTTACTAACGTCGAATCCGTGCGGAAGGTGAACCATGAAGATTGCGCCTAGCATCACGATGGCGACGCATAGCGCTCCCACGCGGAACAAAACACCACTTATGATCGCTAAACCACCCGCAAGTTGTGCCAGACCGACCAAATAGGCGAGGACAAGCGGCATGTGTGCGAAGTTCGAAAATCCCTGAGGGCCAGGGCCGCCAAACGCGCCAAAGAGAATGGCACTGCCGTGATAAAGAAAGGCAATCCCGCAAGCAATTCGCAAAATCAACAGCGCCGCATTCACACCGGCAGAGTGTCGGGGTCCACCAATGGCTGGCAAGCTCATGCCACACCTCTCAGAGGTTTGAGATGCTCAGGAACGATTAGAGGTTCCAAGAGGACGGCTCAATCACTCTTGCGTACCGTGTTAGTGAACGGCTTCAGTGAACGTTTTCCCGGTGAACGTTTTCCCGGTTGCCAGTGGCGTTGCGCTTCATTAAGATAGCGGCAGTTTCTAGCGGGGTCTCTGTCCAAGTCCTCGCAGCCGCCTCGAAATTTGTGCCCCGCATAAGGAGCCCTCGATGTCGTACTCGCGTTTCCTGCGAATCACGGTAGCTGTACTTTCGTTCGCACTTTTAGCTTCGCTTTCTTTCGCACAAACCGCTGCGCCGGCGGCGACTGCCGCACCTACGACGGCAACGCCCGCCACGCCGGAAGGTCCAAAGAAACTGGTTACGGTAATGAATTTTGATTACGGAACGGTGCGCACTTACGTGTCGCAGATTTTTGGTTCCGATCAGGACATTGGCAAGGGTATCTCCGACATGCTGGTGGAGAAACTGCTGAAGGATGGGAAATACCGGCTGATTGAACGTTCGGCACTCGACAAGATTCTTGCCGAACAAAATTTTTCGAACAGCGACCGGGCGGATTCGAACACCGCGGCGAAAATCGGCAAGGTTCTGGGTGTGGATGCCATCATCATCGGATCGATCACGCAATTTGGCCGCGATGACCAGCACACCAACGTGGGCGGCGGTGGATATGGGCTTGGACGCTTCGGCATCGGCGGCGTGGGCACCAGTAAGGCGAAGGCGGTCGTGGGCATCACGGCGCGCGTTATCAACGTATCCACCGGTGAAATTCTGGCGTCCGCCAGCGGTATGGGCGAATCAACGCGCTCCGGCACTTCCCTGCTGGGCGGCGGCGGCGGCTGGAGTGGCGGTGGCGGTGGCGGTCTGGACATGGGCAGCAGTAACTTCGCGAATACGATTCTGGGCGAAGCGACGCATAAGGCTGTGGACGACACCGGGACGAAGCTGGACGACGCGGCGGAAAAGATTCCGACCAACAAGATCTCGGTCAGCGGATTAGTTGCAGACGTGACCGGCAATACGTTGATTATCAACGTAGGAAAAAAAGGCGGCGTGAAGGTTGGCGATAAACTCGACGTCAGCCGTCCGGTGCGCACTGTGAAGGATCCCGCGACGGGTAAAGTAATTAAGGCGGTCGTCGACAAAATCGGCGATGCCACGGTAACGGAAGTTGACGACGATTCCGCGACGGCGACCTTTACGGGCGCGGGCGGGGCCAAGGTCGGCGACATGGTGAAAACGCCGTAGTTTGGCTAGCGATTGAGAAGATATTCTCCGCAGGCCTGCGACTTCCGGCGTCGGGGCCTCGCGGCTATAATTTTGATTTGCGTTCCGCTGCCGCCCACACGCCCATATTGAAACCGTTCTGGAGGTATTCATGACAGCCGAATTTTCTACCGGACAACACATCGGTGATTACGAGATTCTTTCCATCCTTGGGCTGGGCGGCATGGGCAAGGTGTACAAGGTGCGGAACGTAATTTCGGACCGTGTTGAGGCCATGAAGATCCTGCTTCCGGATTTGACCTCAAACCAGGGGCTTGCTGATCGGTTCCTGCGGGAAATTCGCCTGCTGGCCACCTTAAATCATCCCAATATCGCGGCGTTGCGTACCGCGCTGACGTACGAGAACCAGTTGGTGATGATTATGGAATTTGTGGAAGGCGAGACGTTGGCCAATCGGCTGGCACGGGCTCCTATTTCCACCGCGGAAGCGATCGACTTTTCCGATCAGTGCCTGTCGGCTTTGAGTTATGCGCACAAGCAAAACATTATTCATCGCGACATCAAACCAGCCAACATGATGCTCACGCCGCAGGGCGTGGTGAAGCTGATGGACTTCGGCATCGCGCGTTCGTCAACCGACGGAGCGCTCACGTCAACGGGCACGACGCTTGGCTCGCTGAATTACATGCCGCCGGAACAAGTTCGTGGCGAGACGGCCGACGCGCGCTCTGACATCTATTCCTTTGGCGTTTCCCTGTACGAAATGCTCACCGGAAAACTGCCGTTCCACGGGGATTCGCAGTATTCGTTGATGACCGCTCATCTCAACAGCAATCCCCCAGCGCCCATCACGCTACGCAGCGATCTTCCTCCTTCGCTGAGCGAAATCATTATGATGGCCATGGCCAAGGAGCCCGCCGATCGCTTCCAGTCTGCCGAAGCGTTTCGCAATGCATTGAAGAGCGTGCCGGTGCTGCCAGCTCCCCTCGCCAGCACTACGGTAACGCCCACGCCAAAACCGAAGCCGGTGTCTTCGGCGACCACGCTGGTGGAAACGCCTCTGCCACCACGCGCATCGACTTCGGCAATGCCGCCTCCGACTCCGATGCCAGCACCACGAGCTACTCCTACACCTGCGCCGGGCGCAGCGCAGGCTTTGCCGCCTACTGTTCCGCAGCCGCTTCCGGTGCCGCCGTCCGCTCGCTCGGGTTCCTCGAGCCGAGGATTGTGGCTGGCGTTGGGTTCCTTGGTTGGCGTTGGGGTATTGCTAGCTGCGGGGATTTATATACCGCGGCACCTGCGAACCCATGCGGATCCGGACAAAGCGATGTTCCCGTCCAATTCGAATGGGTCGACGGCTACGCCTCCAACGGCACCGGCAGATGCTTCGTCGTCTACTAACTCATCGGCGCCGGTCACAGCTCCGGGGGCTCCAGGGCTTGGCGGGCCAGCTGGTATCAACGTGGATGCCAACGGAAATGTTTCGATTCACAGTCCCAAAGGTGACGTGCAAATCGGTGGGGCAAACAGCTCCGTCGCAGTTTCCACGCCGGATGGTGGCTCGGTTAGCGTTGGCGGCAAGGCCGGCGCGAAATCGTCGCAACCAAGTTTGAACGGTGGGAATCCGAAACCTTGGCGTGATTCCAATGCTCAGGGAAACAACGCCACGCCACCCGTACCTGCGGGGCCTTCACCAGAGGAACTGGCGCGCCTGGACGATGATGCCGATAAATTGAATATTCGCGAGGCAACCGTGAGCCACAGCCTAGACACGCTGCGGCAGCAACAAGAGCGCTCCGGCTATGGGCTTCGTGCGGATATGGCCTCGTCGCAAGAGCGAGCCAAGGCTTATCTGGCCAAAGGAAACAGTGCGTTGAAATCCGGCGATACCGTGAACGCGCAGAAGTATTTTGATTTGGCAGACACGGAAATCTCCAAGCTGGAGAAGTTCCTGGGTCACTGAGCCACTCGCCAGTGGCGTCCATCCGTCAGTTACCGCGGCAATGCTAACTTAAACAAAGCGTGTGTCGACTCAGCATTCCTGAGAAGTTCCACATTTTGTGGGTGGAATGCCGCTGCTGCATTTTTCATCTTCGCTTCGTGACCTGCTAACTCCTTACACCTCAAATATCGCCGGGCTCAATGGGAATCGTCTGTTGGCGCGGGCCGTGCTCTTTCACTGAGAGGGCCTTTCTGCTTTGTTTAGCGGGAGTAAGGAGGCGGTATGATCCTCTCCAACCTGTTCCTTGCGGCGATTATCTTGTTGGTCGTAGGCACGGTTGTTTTTGGGGTCGTTTCGGCGGTGCGCACGTACCTGATGAATCGCCGCCCTCGGATAGTGACTTGCCCGGAGACAAAAAGTACTGCAGCGGTGCAGTTGAATGCGGCGCGAGCGGCGCGGGATGCGGTGTTTGGCAAACCCCAGCTTCACCTGGAGCAGTGTTCGCAGTGGCCCGAACGCAAAAACTGCGGCCAGGAATGCCTAGCGGACATCCGTATGGATCCCGCGCGATGCCTGGTGGGAAATATGGTGAAGGAGTGGTATCGAGGCAAGTCTTGCGCGTATTGCCAGCGGCCGTTCGGCGAAATTCACTGGCACGACCGGCAACCTGCACTGCTCGCGCCGGATCGTACTTCCGTGCAGTGGAATGAGGTGCCAGCGCAGAACTTGCCGGAAGTATTTGCCACGCATTTACCGATTTGCTGGAATTGCCACATTGCGGAAACCTTTAGGCGACAGCACTCGGAGATGGTTACAGAGCGGCGATGGGAACGCAATGCGAGTGGGACGTACGTGCCTAAGGACGTACCGGTGCTGCCAGTGCCCAAACAAACGCCGCGAAATTAAGGGCTGGCCCGGACTGCCTCTCCGGACTTAGTGACAGAATTCGCAGGCGCGGCCTACAGTGCCCAGACTTAGTAACTCCACCTGCGGCGCCAAATAATGAGCACACGGCTTTTCTTCCAGCATCAACGCGGTGCTGAGATATTTTTTGTTGTCGTCGCAGAAAATGGTGACCACCGGAACATCCGCGCCTAGCTTTTCCTGAGCTTGCAGGGCTGCCAGAAAATTACAGCCAGAGGAAATGCCGACCGCGAGACCGAGAGTGGTGGCAAGTTTCTGCGCCATCAAGATGGCGTCGCCATCGCAAATAGAAATCACTTCATCCAGGTCGGATAACTTCACGAGATCGGGAATGAATTCGTCGGAAATGCCTTGAATGCGGTGATTGCCCACTTTGCAGCCGGTGGTAAGCGTGGGTGACTCCGCGGGTTCGACGGGATGAACCTTGATCGTGGGATCGCGATGGCGCAGGAATTTGCCTACGCCCATGACCGTGCCTCCGGTGCCGACTCCGGCAACGAAGGCGTGGGGACGGCGGCCGACGGAAGACATCTGCGACCAGATTTCCGGGGCGGTGCTTTCTTCGTGGGCCTGGACATTGGCAGGATTCGAAAACTGGCGAGGCAGGAAAACATCTTTGCGCGAGGCGGCGAATTCTTCGCACATACGAATGCTGCCCAGGAAGCCGCCTTCTTCACTGCTGACGGAAATAATTTCCGCGCCATAACTGCGAATCAGGTGGATGCGTTCCTTGCTCATCCAATCGGGCATGAAGATTTTTACCGGGTGGCCCAGCATGCGGCCGAGCGCGGCAAAAGAGATGCCGGTATTGCCGCTGGTGGCTTCGGCAATGGTGTAGCCGGGCGCGATTTTTTCTTCGGCATAAGCCTTCTGCAGGATGCCGAGGGCCATACGATCCTTGATGCTGCCGGTAAGGCTGAGATATTCGGCCTTGGCGTAGAGGACGCGTTGCCGTCCCTTGTATCGAAAATGAATGGTGAGGAGCGGGGTGTTGCCGACCAGGCGCCCCAGCGCGTGGAACTTGGAGATGGGAGATTCGATGGCAGTGCTCATGATCGAAATCTTTCACGTTTTGCGGGGATACGCAAGGCCGCAGCGCACAGCGGAGGCAGGAGCAAACTGGCAGACCCGACTGGGCCTGGGGGCGCTATGTTCGCGGAAACGAAGATTATTCGATGTTAACTAGATGACTGCCATTACTTGATGCGCTGCTCGTCGCCTTGCTTTTGCGTTTCCCAGGTGGTGCCGTCGGCAGAGCTTTGAAGTTCGAAATGGATTTTGTCGGGACCTGAGAAGGTGTTTACGTTGCGCCAAAAAACTTTCTTGCGAGCTTCGGTGGAGTCCCAGGTGTAGAACCACTTGTCACCTTCGATCGTAAGTTCGTGCCAGTCGCCCGAGGGTTTAGCGTCGGGTGTGAGGACGTGAGTGCGATACTCCTCGCCGCCAGTTTTGGTCTTGGCCATCGGCAGAAAGACCACTAGAGCCATCGTTTTGCCATCGACGATTTGTTCACAGGAATAGAACACGCCGGTCTGCGCGCAGTGATTTTCGAGGTTGGCGGGAGCTTTCTGATCGCCGGAAAAGACTTGCCATTTGCCATTGTAGAGACGTAGGGGCGCGTAGGGATCGTCTGCAACGGTGGCGGAGTGTGCGAAGACGCGCCAAGGTTGCAGAAGAGAAAATAATGTTGCCAACGCAAAAGCCGCTTTGAAGAATGGTCTCATTGGAGCCTCATCTGCTTGTTGAATGAAATGTGCAGACGAATTTTTATCACAAAGTATCTACGCACGGTATCGCTAATCGGCGTGCGTCCGCCTGCGTCGATTTTTCGAGAACGATCGGAGTCTAGTGCCCGGAGTCCGCGGCCTTCTTGGCGGCATCGGCCGTCCAGGGGGGAACGATCCCGTTCATGCGAGCGTAGGCGATAGCTTGGCCGAGCATTTCGTGGCCGTGGACCACGAGAATGTAGACCACATCGCCATCGTTCGCGTCAGGGCCCAGCTTTTTGTCGGCCTTCGCAAAGTCTGCATTGCTCATGGATTGAACGGAGGCTATGGCAGCTTCGAAAGACTTATTGAGTTCGGCGATGACCTTGGTCTTGTCGGTGGTGGACTTCTCGAAGGTTTTGCGATCGAAACCGGAAGGCAGCGCCACGCCCATCATGTTGGGAATGCCGTAATTCGCGGAAGAAACGTGCAGGAAGAGTTCGCTGACAGAGCGAGAGCCATCGGGCGCTGGACGCCAGGAGAATTTATCCGCTGGAAACGCCTCGGCTAGGCTGGTGAACTTCTTCTGCATAGTCTGCAGATCGAGTACGGACTGCGGCTTCATGTCGTAGCTGGGCGGAGTTTTGTCGGCAGACTGGGCCGTAGCTTGAGGTGGAGCGGCAGAAGGTGAGTTTTGCGAGGCAGCAGCGGGAAGAGCGGCGAGTGACAGAAATAGACCAAGGGTTACGGTAGGGCGTAGCGATCGCGGATTCATAAAATCCTCCTGACGAGAGCGAACTTGGCCTCCGGCGTAGTCGAGCAGAATCGATTGAATGGCCGCCACCCCGGTGGCACTGTGGGATTAGACGCGGGAAGCGGAAAAAGTATTCGCGGGGCGCAGCGCAAAAAAATGCCACTCGGGAGGCAAGCGCGCCAAACGTGGATACTGGAGCCCAGGTGCCTACATGCGACATCCCAGGCTGGTACAATGATTTAGTTGCGAGATTCCTGGCGGGTGATTCGTGATTCATCGATACATTTTTCATAATGAAGAAGTGCAGCCGGTCGAAAAGATCCGGTGGTCGCCCGGGCAAGCGGGCTTGGTGTGCGGTTGGGGACTGTTCACGACGGTGCGCATCGTGGAAGGTGAAGCGTTTGCCTACGAGCGGCACTGGCGGCGGTTGGAGAAGGATGCGGCGACGACGCGGCTGCCGATGACCTATTCGGGCGCGAAGGTACGCGTGCAATTGCAGGAAGTGATTCGGGCGAACAAGGTGAAGGAAGGCTGCGCACGAATTTATCTGATATGGAATTCGGTGGGATTCTGGAAGAGTGACGAAAAGATGCCGGACGTGGACCTGGTGATTACTTCGGCGGATCTGCCGCATTATCCGGATTCGATGCGGCTCACGGTGCGCGAGCAAGGGCGGCACGCGGCGTCGCCACTGGCGGGCGTGAAAACAATTTCGTGGCTGAACAGCGTGTGGGCAGTGGCCGAGGCACAACGTGAAGGATTCGATGAAGTGGTGCTGCTGAATGAGCGCAGCGAGGTGAGCGAATGCACGGCTGCCAATATTTTCGCGGTGAAGAAGGATAAGGTAGTGACGCCACCGCTGAATTCAGGATGCCTGGAAGGGGTGACGCGGGGCGTGTTGATGGAGATCGCGTCGGACGCGGGGACGTCGGTGGTGGAGCAGACGCTGCGGTTGGACGATTTGTACGCGGCGGATGAAGTGTTTGTGACCTCGACGAATCGCAACGTGATTGGGGTCAGCGAAATTGCTGGGCACAAAATAGGGACGGGGACCATCGGGCTAGTGACGAAGCGGCTTGATGATGTTTTCGAGGCGTACGTGGGAGATTACATTCACCGGCGCATGGCGGCGAATCGTTAGTCAGCGGGAAAGCAAACAGAAAAGATAACGCTGAGTACGCTGAGTACACTGAGTTGCGCAGAGATTTGGAAGCGCCGAGCAGCTTTCCGCTTTGGTTTTTTAGTGCGAGTTCGTTGCGGTGACTGGTTCGACCGACGGAGTGGAGGTCAGGTTTGGGCCCATGGTGGCGCGCAGCATGATTGGTGCGAGAACTGTGGTGACCATCACCAGAAGAACGACTGCCGAGAATAAGCCTTCGTCGACCACGCCAATCGCTTTCCCCATTCCTGCAAAAATCAGACCGACTTCGCCGCGCGGCATCATGCCGAATCCGACGGCCAGGCGGTTCATAGTCGGCGGGCAACCCCAGCCTGCGGCTACTTTGCCGATGATGGCCACAATCGTAAGCGCAAGCCCGGCGAACAGCACATCTTTGTTGGCCATGGTTTCGACTTTGACTTGAATTCCCATCCACACGAAAAATAGCGGCACGACCAGCGATTCCAGTGGAGACAGGAGTTCGTGGAGTGACGCGCCTTCTACTTCGCGATCGAAGAAACTGTTGAGCACCATGCCGGCGGCAAAAGCGCCCACAATCGTGGCCAATTCGGCGACGTTCGCCAGCCACGCCAAAAGAAACGCGAAGCTGATGCCGAAGAGCAGCTTCAGATTGTGGACCTTCAGGCTAGCGAGGCTTCGCACCAGCTTGGGCGTCAGCCAAATGCCGACACCGAGTGAGGCCACAAGGAAGAACGCGGCTTTGCCGGTAGTGATCGCGATTGAAGACAAACTGATCGTGCCAGTGACGGCGAGGCCGCTAACGACGGCGAGAACGATAAGGCACAGCACGTCGTCGATGACCGCGGCGCCAAGGATGATGCGCGCTTCGGGCGTGGTGTCGCGGCCAAGGTCGCGCAAAACGCGGGCGGTGATGCCAACACTAGTGGCGGTAAGAATGCCGCCAATGAACAGATCCGCAGCCAAATTACCTTGGGGATGGAGAAGTTTCATCGTGCCCATGCCCAGTGCCATCGGAAGAACAATGCCGATGATGGCAACGTAGGTGGCCGATTTGCCGACGCGCCGCATCTCGACCAAGCTGATTTCCAGACCAACGAGGAAGAGCAGGATGAGAATGGCGAGCCGCGAAATGATGTCCACGAAGGTGTACACGGTGATGTAGGTCTGGCCTTGCGGGCCTCCAAGGAGTGCGGCGATGCGATCGGAATGTTCGCCAGGAGGAAGAATCTGCAGAGCCGCCTGGCCCAGGTTCGCGGAAGTCGTCAGTGCAGTGTGGCTAATCCTGGAAAGGGTATCACCTTCGCGCAGAACCGTAAGCGTGGGATTCCCAAGGTAATAGCCGAGATTTCCGGCGAGTAGGCCAACGAGGAGCTCACCCAGGACCGCCGGCTGCTTGATCCAGCGCATGAGAAAACCGCCGAGGGCCGCGCTCAGGGTGATGAAGATCGAGGCGATAAGGATGGGTACGACCGGGTCGGCATGCGACAGCTCGTTGCCCGCGAAAAGCATGGCGAGCGGCATGGCGAGCGCTAACGCTTTGAAGAGACCCATGGACCAGAGCATTCGCAAAGCCCTCGAAAAAAGCAGGTAAAAACAGTGACGAGCACCAGCAGTCCGTGTATTGTGGCGGGTAAGTCTATGGGAAGCAAGGAAGAAGCGAAGCCGAGGGGGTGCGTGTTACAATGCGCGGTTTAGAAAGCGGAGCGGGGATGACGGAAGCGTTAGCACAGAGTGAAGCGGTGCTGGAGGTGATTTCGCCGGATGGCGCGCGGAAGTATGTGCGCGTGACGCAGACACCATTTTTGATTGGGCGCGGCGCGGAAACTGGGAATCACTTGCAACTGACCGACCGGCGCATCTCGCGAAATTGTGGCGCAATTGTGATCGAGGCGAATCGCTATTACCTGGAAGATCGTGGACAGCGCCGCGGGATGTTTGTGAACGGGGAAAAAGTAGAGAGCCGGGTGCTGAACGATGGCGACGTCATCACGTTTGGCCTGGAAGATTCGTACCAGGTGGTGTTTCGTTCGGCCACGGGAACTTCAGATGAGTCGATACCACAACTGTTGACGCGCATCGACCATATGACCAGCTCGGAATCTACCGGCGGCGGCCTGCGCAAATTGAATTTGCTGCTCGAGGCGACTTCCCTGCTGCACTCACAGTTGCCACTCGATTCAGTGCTAGCCAAGATGATCGACCACGCCATTGCGGTGACAGACGCGGATCGCGGCTTGCTGGTGGAGGCGGAAGAAGGCCAAGCCGACAAAATGCACGTGCGTTTGGCGAGACGCACCGGAGGACAGCGCTTGCCGCCGGAAAGTTTGACACCGAGCCAAACGGCGATTCAGTTGGCGATGAAGCAACACTCGCCGGTGATCACCGAAGATTTGGCTCAGGCGGAAATGAATCTGCAGGCGGCGGCCAGCATCGTGGCGCAAGGATTGCGCGCGGTGGTGGTGATTCCGCTGTATGCCAGTTCGCGAGCGAGTAGCGAATCGGCAACCAGCGTGGCGCGCGGCACGTTTCTGGGCGTGTTGTACATGGACTCGAAGCGGCCGACGGCGTTTTCCAAGCTGGACCGTCAAATTCTGGATGCGCTGGCGGCCGACGCGGCCAGCATTCTGGACAACGCGCGACTGGTGGAACGCGAGCGCGAACGGCAAAGACTGGAGCAGGAAATTGGAATTGCGCGCGACATTCAACAAGCGCTGCTGCCCAAGAATTTTCGCGATTATCCGCACCTGGCGGTTTGCGGCATCAATTTCCCCTGCTTGTCCGTAGGAGGAGATTACTTCGACGTGTTTCCGTTGGATGACAAGCGGACGGCGTTTCTATTGGCGGACGTGAGCGGAAAGGGATTGGGCGCGGCGCTGCTGACCACGATGTTGCAGGGCGCGCTGTCGGGTATGACGCTGGGAACCGACCCGGCACGGGTATTTAACCACGTGAATCAATTTTTGTGCGATCACGCCGAAGTGGGTCGCTACGCGACGATGTTTTTTGGCATTTTAGGTGAGTCTGGCCACTTGGAATTTATCAACGCGGGACACCCTTCGCCGATTTTGATTCGACAAGGTACGGCGGAAGAAGCATTCACGGAAGGATCTTTTCCTGTAGGGCTGGTGCCGGAGGCGCAATTTACAACTTCCACATTGCAACTGGAACCGAACGACACGATGGTGCTGTTCAGCGACGGTGTAACCGAAGCGATGGACCCGGAAGAGAATCTGTACGGCGTGGCTCGATTGAGGACGTGTTTGCAAGGAAGAACGGACGAGCCGCTGGACGAGATTCAGAAAAGCGTGCTGGAGTCGGTAGAAAATTTCGCTCGCGGGGCGCGACAGGCTGACGATTTGACGATGCTGCTGGTGCGCTTTCGCGGTGTGGCCGCAAGTGTGACCGATACGGATGTATCCGCGACGAAGAGCGCGGCGGCGAACGACTGAAGACCGCTGCTGGCTGCTGCCGGCAAAGTGCTGTGTCTACGTACTTCACATTTCAAAATGAGATCGCCTACAGGCAGGAGCTTCCGATGAGAGTATCGGTGTTTGTTGGGATCAGCGTCGATGGTTTCATGGCGCGACGCGACGGCAGTTTCGACTTTCTTCCTGATGACGCGGAACCTCATGGGTACGACGAATTCTTCGCCAGTGTTGACACGCTGGTGATTGGCCGCAACACGTTTGAAGTGGTACTGAAATTTCCGGAGTGGCCGTATGGTGACAAGCGGGTGGTAGTGTTGAGCAGCCAGCCAGTGGACTTTTCGGGTGTGCGTGGCGGCGTGGTGGAGCAGATGCGTGGAGCGCCGGCGGAGATTGTTTCGAGACTCGCGGCGAGTGGCACCAAGCATGTTTACCTGGATGGCGGGATCACGATTCAGAAATTCCTGCGTGCGGGACTGGTGCAGAGTTTAACGATGACGCGCGTGCCGGTGCTGATTGGCGAGGGCATTCCTTTATTTGGGAGCTTGCCGCACGACGTGAAACTGCGGCACATCGCTACGCAGCAATATGCGGGTGGATTGGTGAAGAGCGAGTATGAAGTTGTCGCTGCCGCTTGATTCCGGGTTTGCGCTGCGATTTTACGGAGTACAAGACATCGTTGAATTCTGCGGTGGCGCGTATTTCAGTGGCGGAAGCTTCTGAGCCGCTAGAAGCGCGTTGAGAGACGCAAGCCCATCGGAATTCAGCTTTTCGGATGCTGCGACATTTTTGAGATAAAGACTGCAGCTGGCGGCTACGGCGTTTCGTGCTGATTCGGCGGGGCGCATATCAGCGCTTTGCACCATTTGCAAATCGCGGCCCAGATCGCGATTGATGGGTCCAAATCCCGGTGCGTCGTTCGTTCCATCTTCTAAGACAGTGAGCTGTTTCTCGAGAGCCGCCAGCGCATCGAGAAGTTCCTTTGGCGGAGTGGCGGGCAGCGCCGTTTTACGCGCGTCGAATTCCTGGTGCAGGGAGACTACGGAGTTGAAGGCGCGCGCATCGGTTTCCATCAAATCACAAATTTTGCGGGAAAGTTCCAATTGCGCGGCGTAAGCGGCGGAATCGATGTGCACGCGCGGATCGGGAACGACTTGTATTTTTTGCTGATATTTCTTGCCGTCTACGGTAAGTACCAGCGAGTAAGTACCGGGCGTAACGAATGGGCCGGGTGGCTGGAAGCGCGGCGTCTCTCCGGGCACTGCATGGTCCGGCAAAGTGTATTCCGTGTATTTCAGGCGTTCGCCGAAATAGCCGTAAGGTAGCGCAGTGGGATGCGCATAGCGCAGATCCCAGACAAAACGGTGCAGGCTTGGCGTGTTCGACAGACGAGGCGTGGGGGAGAACCAGAACTCCGGCACGTTGGGAGGCGCAATCGTTTCATCGGAAGGATTGCTGGAATAGTGGCGAACCAGTTTGCCGCCGTCATCCAGAACATCAAGCGTCATCTCGCCCTTCGCAGTTCCCTTCAAGTAGTAGTCGACGATGGCGCCATCCGGAGGATTGATTGAGGCCGGCGTCCCGGGCTGCAGAGGGGTGTCGGGATAATTGTCCCAACGAACGCGGGTGACAGTTTCCGGCAGGAAAAAGCGCACGGTGGATGCGGAAAGATCGGAAGTCCACTGGCGAAGCGGGGAAATATTGTCGAGGATCCAGAGGCCGCGACCAAACGTGGCAACAACCAGATCTGGGCCAGTAATGGTGAGATCACGCACGGAAGCAGCGGGAAGATTTAATTGTAGGGGCTGCCAGTGATCTCCCGAATCATAAGAAAAATAAACGGCCGTTTCCGTGCCGGCGAAAAGCAAACCTTTGCGGCCGGGATCTTCGCGAACGACACGAGCAATACCCATGTCAGGCAATCCGGTGGTTATTTTCTCCCAGGTTTTTCCGGCATCGCGGGTGCGGTAGAAGTACGGATGAAAATCGCGGCGAGCAAAGATGGCGGCGAACGCGGTGTTCGGATCATGCGGAGACGCCTCGATGCTGTTGATATAGGCGTGTTGCGGCAAGCCTGTAGGAGTTACATCGGACCATGTGGCGCCGTCATGCGTGACGTTTATCAAGCCGGTGGTGGAACCAACCCAAATGATATTGGGATCGAGTGGTGAAGGCGCGAGTGCTTGAATAGCGCCGTGGCCGGGCTGCTGCATCAGCGGATCGTCGTCATCATCGGACGCCTCGGCATCTTCCTTGGTAGGAACGTGGCCACCGCCGGCCGAGGTCTTGGGAGTCGCGGGTGTCTCGGGCGCTTTGGTGGTGAGGTCGCCGCTGATCTCTTTCCAGTTCAGGCCGTGGTCGCTACTCTTCAGTATGTATTGCGCTGCATAGAGTAGCGCCTGGGGATCGCGCGGCGGAAAGATCAGCGGCGTTTCCCAAACGGTTCGATAGTTGGCGGGCGGAACAAATGTGGTGGCGATCTGGCCGGTGCTGCGGTCCAGGCGGATCACCGTGCCGTACCATCCGATGGAATAATCGAAATTTGCATCGCGGGGATCAGGCGCGATGAATCCGCTTTCGAAGGCGCCGGTGGGAAACCAGTCGCGATAGGTGATGAAGCCAAAATCAGAGCGACTGACCACGGATACTGAGCCGGAGTCTTGCTGCGCGGCGTAAAGACGATATGGGAAGAAGCGGTCGGCGGAGACCCGGTAAAACTGGCCGGTCGGCTGGTTGTACCAAGTGCTCCAAATTTTGCCGTCGTCCAAAGTGATGACCGCGCCTTGATCGGTGCCCATGAAAATACGATTGGGGTCTCCCGGCGCAAACCACAAGACGTGATCGTCTTCACCGCTGGGAGTTCCCTTCCAAGCGGAAAATGTCTGGCCTCCATCGGTCGAGCGATACGTGGAGGTCTGCATCACGTAGACAACGTCGACATTGTGGGGATCGGAATAAACGCGGCCGAAATAATTGCTGCCTAATACGCGGGTGTCGGTAGTAATTTTTCGCCAGTTGTCGCCGCCATCGTCAGATCGAAACAGGCCTTGAT
>JBAVNY010000070.1:0-19119 GCA_049691535.1 Candidatus Acidiferrum sp. | reverse complement strand
GCCAAACACGGTAACTTGCCCCTCGAAACGGAAAATCGAGCCGTAAACATTCGGCTTGCCCAACAGCAGACACGCATCATTCACCAGATAACGCGTGGGGAAATTATCGGTCCCATCGACGATGATGTCGTAGTCTTTGAACAGCTCCAGAGCATTCTCGCTGGTCAGTTTTGTCTCATACGTGGCTATCTCAACATCGGGATTCAGGTTAGACAGGCGCGCGCGAGCCGCTTCCGTCTTCGGCTTGCCAACATCGCTGCTTCCAAACGTTACCTGCCTTTGCAGGTTCGTGAAATCCACCACATCGAAATCCACTAACCCAATTTTTCCTACGCCCGCGGCCGTTAAATACAGCCCTAAAGGCGCGCCAAGCCCGCCAGTCCCAATCAACAAAACTTTAGCGTTCTTCAGCTTGAGCTGCCCTTCCATCCCCACCTCGGGCATGATCAAGTGGCGGCTATACCGAAGAATTTCCTCATTGGTGAGGCTAGTGGCGGCAGCCTGCCCGCCGGTTACCGGCTGCGTTTTCGTCGACATTCTATATTTTCCCAACTGCTCTCATCATTCTACGCGGTGCAGCACCCATATGGAAGAAGCCGGACCAGACACCGCCATAACCACAATTCCGCCCCAAAACGTCGGACTCAAAAACAAAAGGGCCGCCGCAGCGGCCCTTTGAGGTGGCACAGGATGGTTGAAGTTAAAAGACCAAGTGCAAGGCAAGTTGCACAAATCTTGGACTCCCCAACGTGTGTTGAACTGTTCCTCCATGTCCCGATGGTGGTATCAGGTATCCAGGCGACGAGCCGCAATTGAACGATGTCGTCATGTCCGGAGGATTGCAGAAAGATGGATTGAACGCCACGTTGTTGTTGGGAGCGTCAAACACCGGATGATTGAAGATGTTGAAGAACTGCGCGTCGAATCGCAGGTTGAATCTTTCGGTGAGCTTCGTTTCCTTGAAGGCATTGAAATCGAAACGCGTCTGGAAATTAGCTCTGAAAATGTTGCGCCCCGTCGCCCCATACCCGGTTTCGAAGGTATCTCCTGCGGGTACCCCCATCTGCCCTGCAGGAATCAGCGGAACACCGAACGCCGCGGTGTTCACCAAGGTGGGTCCTTGGCACGAGGGCTCATTGCCCGTCGTGCACTTCGGAACGTTCTGAGCGCTGCTTACCGTCTGGCCAGGTAGCAGTGGCACAATTGGGTTGCCAATGAAGTTGTTTGTCCCGTAATAAATACTTGCTACGCCGCCAGTGAAATCGTAAATGCTGTACGGTTGCCCACTCTGTGCCACCGTGATTCCGCCGACGCCCCACCCATTCGCAGCTTTGTCCACGAACCCCGTCGCGCTCTTAAGTTTGGGAATCTCGTATTGATAAGAAATCGTCAAGACGTGAGTGCGGTCGAAATCCGAAGATGCATACGCGGAATGCGGCTGCAACGGATTGTTTCCGGTGAAGAAAAGTCCCAAACCGCTCTGTTCATCCAATGTGTGCGACCACGTATAGGACCCCGTCACCAGGAATCCATGGCTCAGTCGCTTTTGCACCGACAATTGCAACGCATTGTAGGTTGAAATTCCTTCCGCTTTATAGAAAACCGAGTTGGGACTGTACCCGATATAGGGCGATCGCAGGTCCGTATTTCCCCCAGTCGCGGTGTTAAAGGGTTCCGTGGTTCCAGAAAGCGCTGGAACCTGATATCCGTAGGACGCGGTCTCGCCGTTAATCGGATTAGCGGCAGTCGCAATTCCGGCTTGGTTGAAGGCAATCGGCATCACCAAATGAACTCCATGGTTTCCCACGTATCCAAGTGTGATTGCCACGGTGTTAATCGGCTGCCATTGCAAATCTAATTGCCAGTTCTCTGAGTAAGGCAGTTTGTTCGTGGGGTCGTAGCCGCCAAACAGTAGTCCCGAATTGCCGCTGATTAACCCTGCCCGATTTTGCACCAATGCGGCTACGCTACTGAGGTCCTTCGGCGGTTGCGGGGGAGGCGTCGTGCCAAATGGTTGCGCAAAACAGCTTGTTCCGCTGACTGGATCGTAGGCGTTCGTGCACGAGTTCGTTGTCGGGATAACGAATGGCGCTTCCAAGGTCACACCGAATGGCCCGTTAAAGCCGTTGCCCGCGCTTGGCGAAAACTCCGAATAAAATTCGCCGCGGTCGTAATACAGACCAGCACCCGCCCGCACCACGACATTCTTGAACCGTGAAGGGCTCCAGACGACTCCAATCCGAGGTCCAAATCCCCACTGCCTTGCAGTCATGGTCGAGTCGCTTACGCCTGGAGTTCCCAGACTCTTGTTATTCCCCGCAACCACCAGACCAATATTCGAGAAAGAGTCCGATGCCTGATTGTAAGAAAAATCCTTGGCATAAAAGTTCGAAAGCAATCCGTTCTTCTCGTACAACGGCCCGTCCCAATCCCACCGCAATCCCAGGTTGACCGTCAGGTTCGGACGCAACCGGATATTGTCCTGCACGAACGTACCGACTTGGTTCGCGCGATAGTAGCGATTGCTGGAACCCGTGAACAGCACAGTATTACCGATCCCCGAGCGCAGTTGTCCCACAACAAAATCCGCAAAGTTCCCGAACGTAAGGCCCGCCACGTCACTGTTCCGATTCAGGATGTTCAATTGCGTGTGATCCCAGTTGAAGCCCATGGCTATAGTGTGCCGACCATGAACCCAATTGACGCTGGTAGCGGCTTCGAACTGATTCTGGAACACACCGGCATTCGCGAAAGGTGAGCCGCCCGTTCCAATGTTCAGTCCGTCGAAATTCCCGTCGCTATTCGAAATAACGATCCCAGGAAACGTTTTTTGCCCAAACAAATTGATCGACTGGCTGGTTCCCGCTATGGCGTTCGGTCCAAACGGCTGACCGGTAGTGACGAACGCCTTCTCGCGAATGAATCCGAAGCGCTGCTCCCACGTAAAATTCGGCGTAAGAATGGTGGTGTTATTCAGCGAGAACACCTGCGATCCCGCGTCCATTTTTTGCGGAAATCCGGACACCTGACTGGCGGAAAATTCACTCGTCGCCGGAGTCCGCTGGTAGAAATACTTGCCAGTAATCCGGTCTTTTTGGCTGAGGTTGTAATCAATGTTGCCATTGATTTGATCCGCAGTGAATGTCGCTGGCGGACCCTGCACCGTGGCATTGTGCCCCAGCGCCGTTGAAGTTGTCTGGGCGGAAGGGATTAGGTAGGTCCCCTGCGGGGTCTTCGCCTGCAACAGTGCCAGTGCTACCGGATCAATCTGGTTGGGTAGCAGGCAAGCAGGATTTCCCGCTGTGCCGCAGCCCGAGTTAAAGTCCGTGTTCACCGTGTTGGCGATGCCTTGCGGAGTCCGGTCGTTGGTAAGGTCTGGCGGAACGGCATCCAGAGAAGTTCCATAAGTCTGGTCGGTGACGCGAATTCCCTGATAAGACGCAAAAAAGAAAAGCTTATCCTTCTTGATCGGTCCACCCAACGTACCGCCAAACCGATTGTAGTGAAGACCGGGAGTCTTCTGGTTTGCAGGAATCGTCGGATCTGCATTGCGGAAGAATGGCGCAGCATTCATCTTGTTGGATTGAAAATATTCGTAAACCTGTCCGTGATAATCGTTCGTGCCGGATTTCGTGATTTGCGAGATGTGCGCGCCGCTGTTTGCACCTTGCGACGCGTCGTACATGGAGGTGTTAACTCGCAACTCCTCAATCGTTTCCGGAGGCGCCGAGGGCAACCCCTGCCCGATAGCATTGTAGACCGACATGCTGGTCTGAATGTCTCCACCACCGCCGTTAGATGGCCCAAAATTTTCACCGGTGCTAAGCACGAAACGATTCGCTCCCACCTGGCTTGAAGACTTTCCGTTAAAAATGTTGTTCGCGTTCACACCATTAAACGCGAAGCTATTGCTCGTATCTCGTTGCCCATTGGCCCAGATGTTCTGATTGCCCAGTCCGGCGTTGGCTCCAGAACCGCCGAGCATGTCGGCGCTCACACCAGGGCTCAGAATCGCAAGTTGAGTAAAGCTGCCAGTTCCTAGGGGAACCTTTTCGATCAGTTCCGAACTCAGCGTGTAGCCAATCGTAGTGTCGGTTTCATTCAGCAGCGGAGTGCCCGTCACCGTAACCGTCGCGGAGACCTTGCCAGGCTCGAGGCGTGCATTCACAGTGGTAGTCACACCACCGCGCACCAGGATTTCCGTAAACTGCTCACTCCGGAATCCATCCTTAGTAACCGTAACTGCATACGTCCCGATCGGCAGGTCAGCGACGCTGTAAGAACCGTCGTTCTGCGTGGTGGCTGCTTGCAATAAATTCGTGCCCACATTTCGGGCTTCTACTTTCGCCTGTGGCACCGAGGCCCCGCTGCTGTCCGTTACCGTCCCATTGAGCGAACCAAAATTCTGCTGCGCGGTGAGCGGCAGTGAAAACACGAAAAAGCAAAAAAAGATCGCCACAATTCTGGGCAAGTTGAGATTCATGTAGGCCACTCCCTGCATTCATTCAATTTTTTGGCGTTCCGCTGCGGCGCGACTCGCGGCAACACCACACATCCCCGACTTGCTAGACCGAACTGCCCTGACGACACCCTTACTTGGCGATAGAGTAGTGAATGCTTCGTCACGGAAACAAGTGAATATTGTTTCAGCTTCGAGAATATAGTCTGAAAGCTTTTTCAGATTCAGATTGCTACTGCTCCACCACCTTGCTTGCGCGAGAGTCTCTGCCCAGCTTCCCGTCCTGTCCAATCCAAAGAAGCAATCCATTGCATCTGCTTCCATAGACTTAAACCTGCGCGCAGACGCCTCCGCCTTTACAGCCTCCGCCTTTACAGCCTTCGCCTCCATCGCTTACTCTGTAACCCTATGTGGAATGTTGACGAGCGTTTTGACAAGACTGCCATCGATAAGCTAGCCGCCCTGGGCTTCGCGGTAGGCAGCACCCGCGGCGTCGTGCGCGTCGAGAAATATGGCTCCGGCGCGGAGTTCCGCCAGACTCCCGACGAAAAATTTCAGATGACCGTGTTACCCACCATCATGGTCAAAGGCCAATTCGCCAAACTGTGGGACGCGGGCTACCAGAAATTCCTTCTCACCGACGAGGGCATCAAACTCCCGGCTCTCGCTTCGCATCTCGAAAATCTTCGCAAGTTCAACGAAGAACTGCGCACCGCATTGGGCGTTCCCACTTTTTACAATGAAGCGCTAGGCTCAGTCAGCCAAGTCAGCGTCTACGATCGTGTTAAGGGCCGCAAGGGCGATGTGCCCGATGAAACCGTCGGCGCCCACGCTCCCATTTCCGGACACTGATTTCGAATTGACGTCCCATCTACTTCACTTTGGATTTTAAGAATCAGAAACAACCAGGATTAAGAGTGATGAGGCCGCTTTATGGCTTCGGCCGCGAATACTTCTCAAACGGCCCAACATACGGGTAGAACGCCTGAGCGCGATAAAGTTCCGCAATCTGCCGCAGATGCCCAAGATCATGGTTCGCCAGTTCGTGCAGCATCTGTGACAATGTGATCGTGCCCAATCCAGGATGCTGGGCCGTCCGCGCTCCATCTCCCGAAGGCACGGAGTGCAGGTAAAACACAAAGGCCCGTCGCAACGCTACGAATTGCTCCAGATGCTCGGCGGCCGACTTCTTCTGAATCTCGGCTTCGTCCGCGGGAACATACTTCGTCAGCGTGGGGTTTTCCTCCATAATGATGCGGCGCGCGCGCCCTTCGTACAGCTGCTCGATCACCACCAAGTGAGCAATCACTTCGACGATCGACCAGCGATCCGCGGCTGGTTTCCACTCCAGCATAGGCGACGGCAAATCGCGCAGCAGAATCTCTAGAAGCGCGGGCGTCTTTTCCAATAGCGATACCGGTCGCTGAAGCGTCGCGAGGGCTACTGCTTGCATCGAACACCTAGGGAGGGCAGGGCGATTGTAATCCGTTAGCTGCCCGTGGCCAAGCTCAACCTACGGTCGGTTTTCGTGAGCTTAAAGGAGAAAAGCATGGGTCGCGTGGTCGCCTTGATGGACGATTTGTTTTTTCAAATGAAAGTCGCGGAAACCGCCAAGCACCTGGGCGTCGAATTCAAAGTTGCGACGACCCCAGAAGCACTCGCCGGCCTCTTGGACGCGCCTACAAAGCTGCTGATCGTGGACCTCAACGCGCGCAGCGAACCGGTTGCCACCATTGAACGCATTCGCTCCACACAAAAAGATTTGCCCGTCGTCGCATTCCTGTCCCATGTTCAAACAGAATTAGCAGCACGAGCCCGTGCCGCAGGCTGCTCCGAAGTGATGCCGCGTTCCGCGTTCACGCAAAATTTGGCCTCAATTATCGCCCGAGCGAAGGACTAAGGGAGACCGTCAGAGTCATGAACAATGAGAAGTTCTTAGCGCGTTGTTTCTGCCTCGCAACCAGCCTGTTCCTTTTTACGCTAGCCACTTTCGCGCAAACAAAAGGCGCCGAGCCTCAGATTGTTTTGCGCGATGTGCTGATTGCGGCTTGCGCCCAGAAGCGCCCCGATTTCGCACGGCTGCTCACGGTTCGCAACTCCGAAGCCTTCACCCATCTGACCACTGCGGCACAAGCCACACTCCTGAAACGTTTTGTCTTGCTGGATGGCGCCGGCGAGCCTCGCGTGGAAACGGATCAAGCTGGCAGCGTCACGGTTTCCTGTGTAACGCCAACCGTCACCACCCTGATGCAGATCGGCAAACCGGAACTGCGCGAGAATCTTGCCTATATTCCGCTCATCGTAAAAGACGCAACGGATACCGCCGACACCAACACCCATCGCGTCATCATGGGCATGGTCCAGGAAAAAAATGAATGGAAGCTGTTATCCCTGGGCCTGCTGTTGCTCGACCTGCCCACTCTCGGCGAGGAATGGGATCGCGCCGAGATGAAATCCAATGAACAAGCGGCCTTGGCTCACCTCAAGGAATTGGTCGACGCCATCGAAAAGTATCGCAAGACCTACACGCGATTGCCGGATGCACTCTCCGACCTTGGCCCGCCTCCGCAGGGTGCACCCAAAAGTGAATCGGCCAGCCTCATCAGCGACGATTTGGCCTCAGGTCGCAAAGACGGCTACGCTTTTCGCTATGTGATTGTCGGCGCCAATAATTCCGGAGCTCCTGCAAAATATCAAATCGCTGCGATTCCCATCGATTACGGTCGCACCGGAACGCACTCCTTCTTCCGCGATTCCTCCGGCACTCTCCACGCTGCTGACCGGCAAGGCGCTGTGGGCAGCGAAGTGGACCCCAAGATCAATTAACGTTACCAGGCCACGTTGCTGCGCCAAGCCCAGCCACCTCCCAACATTCCGGTTACTGATTCGCACGAAACCACCGCTGGGCGTTGAACGACCACCCTCCTGGAGCGAAAATAGCCTTGGGATCATCCTTCCTCTGCAGAGGGCTTTCGCCCTCATGCCACACCTATCTCTCGGGAGCGGTATAAACGTCGCGGGCCATCGCGACAGAGGAAGGTATGGGCAACGTTATCGCGGAAAGAAGGAACGCGCCTCGCTATCCGCTGGTGCTGGCGGCCGAGGTGGTTGAGTTGCCGCGCGGCGTCAAGCTGAGCGCACGCACCTCGGATCTCAGTCGCACCGGCTGTTACATTGATACCCTGAATCCCGTTCCGCAGGGTTCTCAAGTTCGCGTGCGCATAACTCATCGCCAGGATATTTTTGAAGCGGTAGCCTCGGCAGTCTACGTCAGCGCTGGACTTGGAATGGGAGTCTGCTTCACACAAATAACCGCTCAGCAGCAGGCCACACTCGACAAATGGTTAAACGAGTCCGGCGAAGAATATTAAGTGCGATAATACTTCATGCTGCGGTGCGGGCCCAAGGCGCCGCAGCAAAACTCAGGTGCATTCTGGAATCTGTGAACAAACTCAATTTGAGCATCAGGAAAGTTGCGTTACCATTGCCACTTCCGCTATGAACTGGCCTTTTTCTCGCCCTGCCATCTCCCTGCTCCTGGGCCTTCTGCTTTGCTTTGTGGCGCCAAGCGCGCCCGCGCAACAGGTCGAATCTGCTTACGGGCCTCTCCCCGTGTTCGAATTTCACAGCGGCTTCTGGGTGAACCTGCATCATTTTCTTTACCACGAAGCTCGCGCGCGTGCCGACGCAAAGGCTCGTGGTAACCCTCCGCCTAAGCCAACAGGCCCGGTAATGAAACAAGGGCCGGACACCGGCGTGACTCTTTCTCCTACCGAACAAAAAGCCTGGGACGAAGCCATCGCCTACTACATTGCGAATTACACCAACAAAGATATGCAGGTCAACATCGACTTGATTCTGCTCAACAACCAGTTGGGCGACTTCGAGGATTGCAACGAACTTCTCGGTAAAAAGAAGCGCGCCTGCGACGCAGGACTCCCGGGAAATATCGGCGTCATTCTCGAAGCCGCGGCTCCCATTTATCGCGCTCACTGGTGGGCCGATCACGATCGCTCCAACCGCCGCTGGGTTGTGCGCATGGCTCCCCTGGTCCGCGAACAAGGCGTGGGCCTCTCCGAGCGTTTAGCCGACATTTACCAGACGAAATGGCCAAAGGACAAAATTCGTGTGGAAGTTTGTGCCTTTGCAAATGCCGCCGGCGCCTACACCACTCTCGATCCCTTACGCGTAACCATTGCTAGCACCGATTCGCGCAACCAAGGTCCCGAGGCTCTGGAAGTAGTCTTCCTCGAAGCCTCCCACGACATCGCTCGCCCCGTCGAAGACGCCATCAGCCGCGAATGCAAACAGCGCGATAAACCCATTCCTCGCGATCTCTGGCACGCTCTCATTCTCTACACCACCGGCGAAGTCATCAGCCCGGTCATGGACGATCCCGGCCCGGAATCGTCCTCTGTCGACGCTTCTGCCGACGGAACGTTGCATAAATTCAAAACCAACGGCATAACCACGGAGTTGCGCGCCAAGTTCACCCAGCGCGGCTGGAATGAGTATCTGCTTGTAATCACCATGTACTGGCAACCCTATCTTGATGGTCACGTCAGTTTCGAAGACGCCATCGCCCACCTGGTTTCCGCGGTCTAAGCCTGCATCAGAACTGTAAAAAATTCCGCAATGGAAAGTTTTCCGCCACAATGTTGCAGCGCGTGCGCAACTTCCGCAGATCCGGACGCTTCCGCCGAAACTCCGGGTATGTTACGCTTTCTTTTGCGAAGCAAGCCCGGCCGCACGCCACGCAGTCCTTGTCCATTGACCCTACCTTCACTACCCTGAAGCGTCGTGTCATCGGCGAATTATCTCTGCGAGTAGCTCAGTCCGGGCAGAGGATTAAAATGTCCATGGCTGCCACACACACGGGATCCAAAACCGAAAAAGAACCCCGAGAGCTCAAGCTAGCCCACTCGCCCGATTCCGATGACGCGTTTATGTTCTACGCGCTTGCGACCCACAAGCTCACCACGCCGGGCTATAAGTTCACCCACGTCCTCTCCGACATCCAATCCCTCAATGAAGCAGCCCTCACCGAGACCTACGACGTCACCGCGGTCAGCTTTGCGGCCTACCCCTCCTTGCGAGACAAATATGTTTTGCTTGATTGCGGCGCCAGCTTCGGCGAAGGTTACGGCCCCATCGTGGTTTCTTCGCGCTCCATGCGCCCCGCAGACTTGAAGGGTTTGCGCATCGGCGTCCCTGGATTGAAGACCTCTGCCTACCTGACCTTGAAGCTTTACCAGCCAGACTTTGAACCCGTCGTGCTTCCCTTCGACAAAATCATTGAAGCGGTAAAGAACGAAGTCGTCGAGGCCGGTCTGCTCATCCATGAAGGCCAACTCTTTTTCCCGCAACTTGGCTTGCACCGTGTAATTGACTTGGGAATCTGGTGGCAGGAACTCACCGGCCTACCGTTGCCGCTCGGTGGCAATGCTGTCCGCCGCGCGCTAGGTCCGGAAATTGGCCGCGTCATCGCCAAAACCATTCGCGATAGCGTTGCGTATGGCCTGGAGCATCGCGAAGAAGCTCTCAACTACGCCATGCAATTTGCCCGCGACATGGACACCGAGCTCGCCGACAAATTCGTTGGCATGTACGTCAACAAGTGGACCCTCGGCTACGGCGAAAAAGGCAAAAGAGCCGTCTGCGACCTGATCGAACGCGGCACTGCGGCCGGGATTCTGCCAGACCCTCCGTCCGTCGAATTCCTGGCCGAATAGTTCCTATTTCCTCTGCGCCGCGAGCATCGGCGTGAAATACAAATCCTGATAATCGAAGCTGAAGTCTGCCAGTGGCGACACCGCCACCATCGTGAAATGATCGATGCTGCCGTCCGGCTTCAAAGCAAAAGTAACGAATGCATCCTCCGTGGTACGCTCGCGCCAGTGCGCCTTAAACGTATCGTATTGCCAATGCTGCAAATCGGCGATTCCCTTCTCCGTGCGCAGTAAATTTAGAACCAGCCCGCCATTTTCCTCACCAATCGTCACCTTGCCGTACCACGGATCGGAATAGTCTCCTGCGTACTTCTCCAGCGGCAGCGACGGCTTCGAATTTGCGTCGCGCGATTGTTGCGCCTTCTGCATTATTTCGTCGGCGCCCTTGCGCTCCTTGTCCTCCACAGTTTTGAAAGACGCGATGTAATCCTGCGTAGGTCCACTCATGTACGCATCCAGGATATGGTAGAGAATGGATTCGTAGGCGTAGTCTTCCTCGGCATTCGTGAGAATCACCACCCCCAAATTTTCCTCCGGCACCAGCAGCACCCGCGTAACAAACCCGGCCACTCCTCCGTCATGCCCCACCAGCTTTCGACCTTTGTAATCCCGGAGAAACCACCCCATCCCGTAACCTGAAAAGTGTGGCCGCAATGTTTTCAACTCCTCCGGCCCAGGATTCACCGGGATGACGGACTGTTGTGACCACATCTCTCGCCCAGATTTTTCGCTGAACAGCCGCTCGTCGCTATTCACCATCTTCCCGTGATTCAGTTGCACCAGCACCCACTGCGACAAATCCGCCACCGAAGATATGATCGAGCCCGCCGGCCCCACGTTATCCAGATTTTCGAACGGAAGCGCCTGCAACTTTCCATCCACCTTTGCGTGCGGGAACGCCCAATCCGCGCCAGGCTTGTATGCAGTCGGACTGGTATCCGTGGACTTCATTCCTAGTGGCAAGAAAATTTTCTCACGAACGTAATCGTCCCAACTTTTTCCGCTCACTTCGGCCACCACTTGGCCCGCGGTGACAAACATCAAGTTGTTATAAGCAAAGCGTGTTCGAAAACTGCTCGCCGGCTTCAGGAAGCGCACCCGGTAGACCACGTCCTCCCGTGTAAACGTCGTATGCGGCCAGAACATCAAGTCGCCTTCGCCAAGTCCCAGTCCGCTTCGATGGCACAGCAGGTCGCGAATCCTTATCTCTTTGGAGACATACGGGTCGTACATCTCGAAACCCTTTAATCGCTCGTACACCGGGTCGTCCCACGAAATTTTTCCTTCGTCGACAAGCGTGGCCAGCGCCGCCGCCGTGAACGCCTTGGTGTTTGATCCAATGGCAAAAATCGTGTTTTCGTCCACCGGCGCAAGCTCCCCGAGTTTTCGAATCCCATATCCTTTCGCCAGCACCACCTTGCCATCTTTAACGATCGCCACCGCAATCCCTGGCACTTCGTACGTCTTCATGGCACGCGCTACGTACGCGTCGAGATCGCTCGGCGGCGCATTCTGCGCAAACACACGCAAAGGCAAAAAGAGGACCGACACAATGGCGACACACAAAATTCGCTGACGAATCATTTCGTTGGCAACTCCTTAGGAATAGATCCGGATGAGCTTACACCATGCCACAACAACCAACACGGCATGCTGTCAAACGCAACGACACTCTACTTGACGCTGCAAACCGAATCCCATAGTGTTTTCTCTTCATGCGAAAAAATACCTTTTTGCTCTTGTCTGGCCTGTTCGTTTCTTCGCTTTTCCCTTTAGGAGCCCTCGCCCAAACCGCCGCCGAATTTCGCGATCACCCCGACATCCCCAAGCAATGGCCGCAACAACCCGTTCGCAACGCGCATGGCATGGTTGCCACAGACGACCAACTCGCCTCCCAGGCCGGCATCGATATCCTTAAACGCGGAGGTAACGCCGTCGACGCCGCGGTCGCCACAGCCTTCGCTCTCGCCGTCGTCGAACCCGCAGCCGGCAACATTGGTGGAGGCGGCTTCATGCTGGTTCGCCTCGCCAACGGAAAGACCACCTTCTTCGATTACCGCGAAATGGCTCCAGGCAAGGCCACTCGCGATATGTACATCATGGCCAACGGCAAACTCGATCCCGAAGCCTCAACCATCGGTTATCGCTCCGTCGCTGTTCCTGGGACCGTCGCAGGCCTGGCGCTAGCGCTGAAAACTTACGGAAAGCTCAAACTTGCCGACGTGATGCAGCCCGCAATTCGCTACGCCGAACAAGGCATCCCCGTCACCGACAAGCTCGTCCGCGAATTCGATGAAGAGCGCTCCGGTCTCCAGCGCTTCTCCATGAGCAGTCACATTTTCCTGAACGATGGAAAATACTACCGCGTCGGCAACACCCTACGCCAACCGGAACTCGCTGCAACTCTGAAACGTATCGCCAAGAATGGCCCCGCCGACTTCTATCAAGGCGAAACCGCACAAGTGCTCGCGAAAGATATGGCCGCACTCGGCGGGCTAATCACTCTAGAAGACCTCGCTGACTATCAACCTAAAGTCCGCGACGTTCTCCACGCCGATTTTAAAATCGATGAGCACCGTTGGGAAGTTATCTCCTCTCCACCGCCCAGTTCCGGCGGCGTCGCCGTCATCGAAGCTCTCAACATGCTCCAAAACGTCCCTATCAAAGGCTGGGATGATCCACAAAGCGTCCACATGGTTCTCGAAGTCATGCGCCGCATTTTTGCCGACCGCGCCGCCTACCTCGCCGATCCGGATTTCTCAAACGTTCCTGTCGCCGGACTCACCGATCCTTGCTACGCCAAGGAACTTCTCGCCACCATCGACCTCACTCGCGCCTCCTCCAGCAAGGAAATTCACGCCGGCAATCCGCATGTCTGCAGTCAGGGCATCAGTGCCAGCGCCAAACCAAACACTATTGTCAGCCTCGGCGAGGGTCCCCACACTACCCACTTCTCCGTTGTCGATGCCGCCGGGAACGCCGTCGCCAGCACCTTCACCCTCAACGATAGCTACGGCTCGCACGTCACCTCCTCCGCAGGATTTCTCCTCAACGATGAAATGGACGACTTCACCACCCAGCCCGGTGTGCCCAACGCGCTTTTCGGTCTCATCCAGTCCGAAGCCAACACCATTGGCCCTGGCAAGCGGCCTCTAAGTTCGATGACGCCCACCATCGTCGTACGCGATGGCCAGCTTAGTTTCGTCACCGGCTCGCCCGGCGGCCCCACCATCATTTCCGTCACCTTGCTCTCCGTGATCAACTGGATGCGCCTCGGCATGGACGCACAGTCCGCCATAAATGCGCCACGCTTTCATCATCAGTGGCTCCCTGATGAAGCATGGATAGAAATTCTCTTTTCGCCACAAATGGAAGAGCAGTTGAAGTCCCGTGGCTATCCCGTAAAACGCCGCGGCCACCTCGGCTTAATCAACGCCATCGGCATTGATCCAAAAACCGGAGAACGTTGTGGCGCCGCCGATCCCCGCGACAACGGCTCCGCCATCGGCTATTAACCCTTGCCACGCACGCTTCCCATCTCGTTTTTCCGCGGATTCGCCGCGTAAGGCTACACTAGACAGGCTATGCAACGGATCCTTTCCACTTATCTTTTCGTCTCCAAAAAACTTACGCCGGAACTCCTGGCGCTCATTCGTCAGAACCGCTTTCAGGCCGTCGAAATCTTTGCCTCAAGAAGCCATTTCGATTACGCCACCAAGTCCGAGGTGCGCACCATCGCCCAAGCCCTCTCAGATAATCACCTGCAGCTCAATTCCCTGCACGCGCCTACCAGCCGCGATCTCAGCATTCATCGCGAAGGTGGCGCTCCTCTGTCCATCACCGAAGTTGAACGTGTTCGCCGCATCGAAGCCATGGACGAACTGCGCCGTGTGATCGACGTGGCCGAGGATCTTCCCTACTCTCGTTTGATTCTGCACATGGGCGGTTCCCGGGAACTCGCCGATCCACGCAAGCGCGATGCGGCTTTCAGTTCCCTTGAACATCTCGGTCTGCATGCACACCATGCCGGCGTTACGCTGTGCATCGAAAACACCACCAGCGAAATGGGCAATCCTTCATATCTTCGCTCCTTCGTAGACGACACCCGTCTGACTAGCTTGCGCTTCAATTTTGATATTGGTCACGCTCAGCTCGCCGAAGGTCCCGAAGACGAGCGTGTAGACAAAAGTTTCGAACCCCTGCGTAACCTGATCGTCAGCGCTCACATTCACGACAACCACGGCGAAAAAGACGAGCACCTTCCGCCCTACGATGGCTCCATCGATTGGCCCGCGGCCCTCAAACTCTTTCGCTCCGTTCCCGGCTCCGAGCTTCCACTCACCATCGAACTCAAAGAAAAGACCGGACCCGACGCCCACCCACTAGCCAATCAACTCGCCGCCGCCACAAGTTCCGTAGACCGCCTCGAAGAAGACTCGTCCGCGGCCGACTGACGACAACGAAAGACAACGAATTCCCGAATTGACCAATTATGACTATGGTCTAAAATATTGACCACTGAACCTTGTGATGATTGTCGTGGCTATTTCCGAGTTCAAAGCCAAGTGCCTCGCGCTACTCGAACAAGTGCGTAGCACTCGCCAGCCCATTCGTGTCACCCGACACGGAAAACCAGTGGCCGACATTCTGCCTCCGGCACCCATCGTCGATCGCGCCGCTTGGATCGCATCCATGAAAGGATCCTTCACCATCAAGGGCGACATCATTTCCCCCGCCAATGACGATAAAGAGTGGGAAGTGTCGCGCGATTGAAACTCTTACTTGACACCCACATCTGGCTTTGGTTGCTGGACAACTCCCGCAAACTGAACCGCCAAGTCCTTCGCCGCTTGCAAGACCAGCAAAACGAACTTTGGCTCTCCCCCATTAGCACCTGGGAAGTTTTGACTCTCCATCACAAGGGCCGCATCCAACTTCAGGGCGACCTCAGCGAATGGGTCGTCAAGGCGATTACTGGAACGAACGAAGCTCCCATCACGCAGGAGATTGCTTTTGCCGCGAGACAATTGCCTCTGCATCAGGATCCCGCAGATCGCCTGATCGCCGCCACCGCTATGGTTCTGAATCTGACCCTGGTAACCGCCGATGAACGATTATGGGTCCTTGGAAATATCAAAACTTTGGCGAACCGTCGACTCCGCCCAGCCCGCCACAGGATACCTCCCGCTCTTCTCTGCTAGACTGGTCTGTTCAAATCCCAACAGAGAACCTCACTATGACCACGATCACCATTCAAGATGCCGGCCAATACGACGGCCAGGAAGTCACCATTCGCGGCTGGCTCTACAATCAGCGCGAATCCGGCAAATTGCTCTTCCCCATTTTTCGTGATGGTACCGGCGTAATCCAGGGCGTCTGCTCCCTGAAGGAGTCTCCCGAAGCCTTCGCAGCGCTGCGCGGGCTCACTCAGGAATCCAGCGTCATCGTCACCGGTAAAATTCGCGCTGAGCAACGCGCTCCCGGCGGCTACGAAATAGGCGTCACTCACGTCCAGGTGCTGCAAAAGGTTCCCGAGGCCACGCCATTCCCGATTCAACTCAAAGAGCACGGCGTCGATTTCCTGCTAGACCAGCGTCACCTGTGGATTCGCACACCACGCCAAGCCGCCATCCTCCGCATTCGCGCTGAAGCCATCCGCGCAGCACGTGATTTCATGGACTCGCAGGGTTACACCTTGACCGACGCACCCATGTTCACTCCCGCCGCCTGCGAAGGCACCAGCACGCTCTTCGAAGTGAACTACATAGACGACCAGAAAGCCTACCTCACCCAAAGCGGCCAGCTGTACATCGAAGCCACCGCCATGGCACTCGGCAAGGTCTACACCTTCGGTCCCACATTTCGCGCAGAAAAATCCAAGACTCGTCGCCATCTCACTGAATTCTGGATGCTCGAACCCGAAGCCGCCTACGCCGAATTGCCCGACATGATGGATCTAGGCGAAGGTCTGGTCAGCGCCGTCGTCCAAAGCGTAGTGAAAAATAAATCGCGCGAACTCGAAGTCCTCAAGCGCGACATAAAAAAGCTCGAAAACATCAAGCCGCCTTTCCCGCGCATCACCTACGAAGAGGCCATTGCCGTCCTGCAAAAAAACGGCAACCCCGCAAAATTTGGCGACGACTTTGGCGGCGACGAAGAAACCATTATCTCCAGCAGCTTTGATCGCCCCGTGATGGTTCACCACTATCCCACCGCCATCAAAGCCTTTTACATGCAGCCCGACGCCGAACGCCCAGACCTCGCCCTTTCCTTCGACATGCTCGCCCCCGAAGGCTATGGCGAGATCATCGGCGGCAGTCAGCGCATCCACGATTACGACCTGCTCGTGCAGCGCCTGAAAGAACACAATCTGCCCGTCGATTCGTTCCAGTGGTATCTCGATCTCCGCCGCTACGGCAGCGTTCCCCATGCCGGATTTGGCCTCGGGCTCGAGCGCACCGTGGCCTGGATCTGCGGCACCGAGCACATTCGCGAGGTCATCCCCTTCCCTCGCATGATTTACCGGGTATATCCTTAATACGGGTAGTTGTAGACGTAAGCCACTCCGACGGTTCGTACCTCGGTCGTATCGCGTAAGAAATTCATCCGGTTCTTCCCGCGGCGGGGAACGTGCGGGTTCTCTGTGTTCGCTCGCCCCTGGAACTTTGGATTACGGGACACACTTGCCATGGCTCAGAAGATTCGCATCATCGGTGTACCAATGGACCTCGGCGCCAGCCGTCGCGGCGTCGACATGGGCCCTTCCGCCCTGCGTGTAGCGGGCCTCCAAGGACGGATCAAGCATCTCGGCCACCAAGTCGAAGACGTCGGCAACATTCCGGTGCGCCAGCCGGAAGAAATGCCCGTCGGCGAAAAACGCGCCAAATACGTCGAAGAAATCGCTGAGGCTTGCAAAGACTTGGGCTCCGCAGTGCAAAAATCGCTGGAAGAAGGCTACCTGCCGCTGGTGCTGGGTGGAGATCACTCCATCGCCGCAGGTTCGATTAGCGGAGTCGCCGCTCATTTCCACAAAGACAAAAAGCAGATCGGCTGCATCTGGCTGGACGCCCATAGCGACATGAATACCCCAGAAACTTCGCCTTCAGGCAATGTCCACGGCATGCCGCTGGCAGGCATCATGGGCTATGGCGTCCCGGAACTCTACGATCTGTACGATTACAAACCAAAGATTGAGCCGCAAAATGTTGTGCTCGTCGGCGTTCGCGATCTCGACACCGCCGAGAAAAAATTCATCAAGAAACTTGGCGTACGCGTCTTCACCATGCGCGATATCGACGAGCGCGGCATGCGCGAAGTTATGGCCGACGCTCTCAAATACGCCATGGACGACACCGATGGCATCGCCGTTAGCCTCGATATGGACTTCGTCGATCCTTCCGACGCGCCCGGCGTAGGCACCCCGGTCCGTGGCGGCGTAACCTACCGCGAAGCCCACCTTGCGATGGAAATGATCGCCGACAGCGAAGCCATGGCCTCCCTCGAAATCGTCGAGATCAACCCAGTAATCGACGAACACAACCGCACCGCCCTTCTAGGCGTAGAACTAGTCCTCTCCAGCCTGGGCAAAAAGATCCTTTAGCGCCAACATCGCCCTAGCCTTACCCTGTTACAGTTTTAGTTGACTTCTGGAGCCACCTACCCTAAAAATAGCACCCATCAATCTGTCTTGAGTGGTCGCTGGTGGTGTAGTCGGTTTTTATTTTGGGTGTGGCTGGTTGCCTGGAGTCTGTGAAGCAGTTCTCGTTTTCATTCGTTAGCGGTTTTTGACGGTCTTTATTTGACGCGTCCTCGTTGACGTATTCTTCGTGAACTTCACAGACCCTTCGTGGAACGCACTCGTTTCGTGTCGTACCGATAGTCCATGGTGCACGAAAGGAGCAGTCCATGACTTGGACAGCAACCAGGCACAAAGTGTCTGCTATTTTCCTTCTGTTTTTCTTCTCAGCGGTTCTTTCCTTTGGTCAAGCTGGTACCTCCTCTTTACGCGGCACCATTCTTGACCCCAATGGTTCAGTCGTTCCCGACGCAGAAATCACCCTCGGCAGTCCCGATATCGGCGTCACCCTTACCACTCATTCCGACAAGAATGGTTTTTATCAGTTTTCTGATGTGCGGCCGGCCACTTACACCCTGTCGGTTTCCGCGGCGGGCTTCGCCAACTACAAACAAAATGGCTTGGTTTTGTTGGTCTCCACTCCCGCCAGTAGAGACGTGCAACTGCAAATCGCCAGCGGTTCTACCACGGTCGAAGTAACGGCTGGAGCTGAAGCAATTAACACACAAGACGCAACCATGGGGAACACCTTCGATTCACGGCAAATCCTGGCGCTGCCCTTCGAAGGACGCGATGCCGCCGGCGTTCTCAGCCTGCAGCCCGGCGTCACCTACGTTGGTACCAACGTCGACGACAACGTTGACACTCGCAATGGCGCTCTCAATGGCGGCCGCAGCGATCAGGCCAACATCACTCTCGACGGCGTGGATAACAACCAGCAGGCTCGCGGCACTGCTTTCCAGGGCGCTGTGCGTTCCACGCTCGACTCCATCGAAGAGTTCCGCGTAACCACCATCGGCGACAATGCCGACCAGGGTCGCTCTTCCGGCGGACAGGTCACACTGGTCACCAAGAGTGGCACCAACACGTTCCATGGCACTGTTTATGAGCAGAACCGACCGACCGTCACCGCCGCCAACGATTGGTTTAATAAACAGGCCGAACTTTCCAGCGGCTTGCCGAACATCCCCGGTAAAGTCATTCGCAATACCTTTGGCGGTTCTCTGGCCGGGCCCATCAAAAAAGACCGGCTCTTCTTCTTTGGCACTTACGAGGGTCAGCGCCTCGCAGAAAATGTGCAAGAACAACGAAATGTGCCCACTCCTAACTTACAGGATGGCGTCCTTCTGTACCCC
>JBAVNY010000069.1:0-4864 GCA_049691535.1 Candidatus Acidiferrum sp. | reverse complement strand
GCTCCCACCACTCATCACACGACGACAACCTGATTCGCCTCGCCAAAACTAAAAAAGCGATGCTCCGGCACTCGGAACATCGCTCTAAATCGCTTTACCACTCTCGTTTCGTAACAGTCTGGAATTTGGCGGCCCTTTTTTCTTGTGCGTGACGACTACGTCGAGGTAGCCACCTTATCTTTGCGCTGCTCAGGACGAGAGCTGGCCACCTGAAGGTGGCCGCTACAGGCGATTACTGCTGGGACTGCAGGTAGGATTCTAGATGGGCTAGCGATTCTGGCATGTTGCGGCGGCCGTAGCCAAAGCGGATGTGGTAGGGTTGGTCGTAGACCGAGCCTGGGAGGAGCAGGACGCTGGCATCACGCACGACGGTTTCGCAGAATTCCAGGACATCGCGGTTGGCGTTAAATTTCACGAAGCCGATGGGGCTGGCGTTTGGCGGCGTCCAGGAAAACAGGGACGAGCGGCGGGCCAGGAACGCGGTGAGTAAGGCAAGGTTATTCAGCACGAGTTGGCGATTGCGGTCGACGATCTTGGAGCGATGTCGAAGGGCGACATCGGCGAGGAATTCGCTGGGCGCGCTGCTGCAAATGGTTGTGTAGTATTTGAATTCGAGGCACTTTTTCAACATCGCTGCATCGCGACAGGCAATCCAGCCGAGGCGGAGGCCGGGCAGGCCGTAGGTTTTGCTCATGGAGCCAAGACTCACGCCGCGATCGTACAAATCGCAGCCAGCCGGCAAGCGGGTTGCGGGATCATGTTCTAGTTCGCGGTAGACTTCGTCGCAAAAAACGTAAATGCCGGTGCGCGAGGCGAGCTGCATGATTCCTTGCAAAATATTCAGCGGCATCAGCAGGCCGGTAGGATTGTGCGGGGTGTTGATGTAAATGGCGCGGGTGTTTGGTTGGATGAGCGTTTCCAGTGCGCCCAGGTCGTGCGCCCACGCGTTTTCGGACCTACGATGCCATTCGCTGACTGACGCTCCGGTACTCTTCGCCAGTGTGAGAGCACTTTCGTAACAAGGCGTTTCGACGATGAGGTGATCGCCAGGACCGAACAGCGCCAAGTAAAAGACGAAGATCGCTTCTTCGGTTGCGGCAAAAACGAGTACATCGTCAGCGCGGATTTCTTTATATAAATTCGTAATCGTTTCGCGGAGCCACGGGGCGCCAGGAGATTCGGTGTAGCCGCACCAGTGCTTGAGAAACTTTTCCTGGGAGCCCGGTTCGAGCGCCAAAACTTCTTCAATGGTTTGCGACTGGCAATCCGAGGAGGAGAGCAGGTACTTGGCCGAGAATTCATATTTGCCAAAATATTCTTCAATGCGAAACGGCGCAATTTGCATGGAGAGAGTGTCTCAATACCCGCAGTGAGGCGTCGAGAGCCAAATTGCGTCGGCGGATTGGGATAGAATCGAGCCGGTTCAGGAGAAGACGAATGCGTCGTACGACAGGGATGATGCTGGCCGCCGGAATTTTGCTAATGAGCTTGCCGGTGAAGAGCGGCGAAACGCCCGCCAAGAATTATCGGGTGAAGCTGGTATGCGAATCGGCGGATCGTATCGCCACGGTGCGCTTCGGACCTGACGGCGCGAAGATCGAAAGAATTACGGAGACCCGGGTGTTGCAGAGCGATATCAGCGGGCCGCATGGCATCGCGTTTTCCCCAGACCACAAGAATTTTTATATTTCCATCGGTCATGGGCGCCCGTACGGCACGGCGATTAAATACGTGAGCGACGACGATCGCGTGGTGGGCCAGGTGGGGCTGGGATTGTTTCCGGCGACCGCAGACGTCTCACCGGACGGCAATTTTTTGTACGTGGTGAATTTCAATTTGCATGGCGATCCGGTGCCTAGCAGCGTTTCGGTGGTGGACACTAACCAGATGCTGGAAGTGGCGCGGATTAATACCTGCGTGATGCCGCACGGATCGCGGATTACGCACGACGGGTCGCGACAATATTCTGCGTGCATGATGGACGACCTGCTGGTGGAAATCGACGCGGACAAAATGAAAGTGGCGCGAACGTTTCGGGTGAGCGCGGGAAAAGAGCAGGGCTACACGGGAATGGCGCCGCGCGAGCCTGCGGGTGCGACGTCCACTGCGATGCCGGCGAAGATGGAAGGACACGACAGGATGGCCATGCCGATGAGCGCGGTGACTTGCAGTCCCACGTGGGCACAACCTAGCGTGGATGGGACACGCATTTTTGTGGCTTGCAACAAATCGAACGAGATCGTGGAAGTTGATGCGCATTCGTGGGCGCTGGTGCGGCGGATCCCGGCGGGCAACGGCATTTACAATCTGGGCGTGTCTCCTGACGGCAAATTGCTGGTGGCTACCAACAAGCGCGATGCGTCTGCATCCATTTTTGATATTGCTACGGGCAAGGAACTGGCGCGCATTCCCACCAAGCGGAAAGTGGTGCATGGCGTGGTGATTTCGCCGGATAGCCTGTACGCGTTTGTGACCTCGGAAGGCGTGGGCGAGGAACCGGGGAATATGGAAGTAATCGATCTGGTGGCGAGGAAGGCTGTAGCCAATGTGGATACGCCTCCGCAGGCTGCGGGAATTGATTTTTGGAAGATGGAGTAGCTCGCGGGCAAGACCGCTGACTTAAAAGCCAGCGGCTACAAAGGCTGCGCGGTTTCGCGCGGATTAGCGCGGCGATTCTGTGGTCATGGAGTACGGCTTGGGCTTGCCCAATTTCACGGACCATAGGCCGCCATGCACATCGTTGACGTAAATCAATCCCTTATAAGGATAAGCGCCCCAGGCAAACGGCAGGTTGGGACGGAATCCGCTGGCATCGCCTGACCAGAAACGGGCGATTTCGCGGCCCTGATTGTAGAGTTCGCCGCGCAGTTCGCCGGAAACATCGAGTACGCGCGCGCCGCCGTTGTAATAACCCATGTAGAGGACATCGTCGAAGACCCAGATGTTGTGCGCGCCGGCTTCGGGCACGCTGTAGGTGCCGACTTCGCGAGGATTGGCCAGATCGCTGACGTCCAGCACATGAGCGATGCCGCGAACTGGGATGCGATCGCGCGAGGCTAGTGCGAACATTTCAGGAAACACTTCGTCGCCGACAAAAACATAATTTTTGTAGCGATAAACGGCGTGCGCGCCGGCGAGCCAGTGCGGGCCATACAATTCGTCGTAGTTGAAGCGATAGGTGGAAACAAATTGCGGATGCTCGGGGCTCCCACCCTTGATGCCATTGCCAACATCGAGAATTACCACGCCATCGCGCCAGTACGCCAAGTAGGCGAGCCCATCGAGCACCTGAACGTCATGAAGGTAGCGACCGACCATGGTAAATCCGCCGCCTTGGTCCTTTGGAATGGGAATACGCATTTGGGCGGAACTTTCTACCTGCCAACGCGCCACTTCTTTGGGATTTTTCACGTCGGCGAAATCGATAACGCGCAGCGAGCCGGTGGCATCGTCGGTCAGATACACGTAGTGCGTGTTGACGTAGGCGCTATGCACGCCGCCGGTTACCGTGGTGGTGTATTCGGAAATGACTTTGGGATGCATGGCATCGGTCGTGTCCAGAAAGACGATGCCGTTTTTGCGGCTGGAAGCACCTTCACGAGTGATGACGCCGATTTTGCCGTCGGCGGTGACGCTGACGTCGTTGATCAGGCGGGCATCAACTTTTAGTGGATCGGCACTTTGCGGGTGGGCGGGATCGGCGATGTCGTAGATATAGAGTTTGTCGCTGATGGCTGAGAGATAAGCGTAATGATCCCAGATCCATTCTTCAGCAAACTGCTCGTCCTTGGGCATCACGTGGCCAACGACTTCGACTTCGCGTTCCACATTTCGAGGAGCGACCGCGATGCTAGCGGATGCGGCGCGATCACCAACAATCACCTGCACTGTGTAGGTGCCAGGGCGATCAGCAACAAAAGCGCCATCGGGCCACACGTGTGCGCCGGCGTTTTGCACTGACCAGGTGACTTCGGTGGGAATGGCGGAACCTTTTTTGTCCTTTGCCGAGAAGTGGACTACGTCGCCGGTCTTGGCGGTAGCGGTCTCGGGAGAAACTTGAAGAGCTGAGACAGAATTCTTGACGACGTGAATTGAAACTTCGCCGGTGGCGCCATCGCCTGTTGCACGTACTTTTGTTGTGCCGGGCTTCAGCGCATGGACGAGGCCTGAGGCATCGACGGTGGCGACGGAAGCATTTTCGGAATTCCAGGTGAAGGGAATGTCGGTGCGTGGATCGCCGTTGGTATTGCGCGCGGTTGCTGTGAGCTGATGCACGGAACCGGTGGCGAGCGGCGTGGGCAGAGGAGAAACGTCGATGCGCGCGATGTGCGCCTTGGCCACGATGACATGGGCGTAGCCTGTTTTTTTGCCGATTAGCGCGCCGACGGTGATTTCGCCGGGCTGTACGAAGGAGACTTCGCCATTGTCGTCGGCAGCCGCGGAATCGAAGGGGGCGGCGAACCAATGCTTGACGGGATCGGGAAGAGTGTTGCCGGCGGCATCTTTGGCGACCGCCTGGAATTTCAGTTTGCTGTTAATCGCGGCATTCGATTGCAGTGGAGTGACTTCGACCGTGGCCACTTTGGATTCTTCCTGTGGCTTCTGTTCGGGCTTTGCGGCATCTTGCGCGCTTGCCGGTAGTACGGCCAAAAATAAAATCGCAGCGCTCAAGGAATAGCAAAGATTGCGCTTTGAATAAGTGAAATTCAGACGCATGGAATCTCCTGAATACGAAATCGTGAATGAAAATGCGCGGATAGATGGATCAAGCGAGGGGAGTGTAGGTCAGCAGGGAAAAGGTGTCAATGGAGCTATGCGGAAGGTGTCAAGCCTCGTTAGAAATGTCCCCCTCTTTACCTCGTTA
>JBAVNY010000068.1:0-5204 GCA_049691535.1 Candidatus Acidiferrum sp. | reverse complement strand
GCTGGACCACGTCGTGGGGACTTTCGACGCGGATTATCGGCGCGATCATTATGGTGCATGGAGATGATCAGGGGTTGGTGATGCCGCCGCGACTGGCGCCTACACAAGTGGTGATCGTACCTATCTATAAGACCGACGAAGAAAAAGCTTCGGTGATGCAGACTGCCAAGGACTTGAAAGCGCAACTGATCAAGGCGAATCTTCGAGTCACCCTGGATGAGCGCGAAGGTTTCAGCCCGGGCTATAAATTTAATGACTGGGAAATGCGCGGCGTCCCGGTGCGCGTAGAACTTGGCCCGAAGGACGTGGCCAAACAGGCGGCGATGCTGGCGCGTCGCGATCGGCCAGGCAGAGAAGGGAAAGTCAGCGCGTCGCTGGCGGACCTGCCGGCAACGATCGAGAAGTTGCTGTTGGACATTCACCAGTCGATGTACGACAAGGCATTGGCGTTTCGGCGGGCGAATACCAAGGAAACGAAGACGTACGACGAGTTTAAGAAAGCGGTGGAGACGGGATTTGCGTTTGCAGCGTGGTGCGGCAGCGGGGACTGCGAAGCGACGATTAAGGAAGAGACCCGGGCCACGATGCGGTGCATTCCGCTGGATCCTGGCGCGGTGATGGGGAACGATGGAGCCAGCATTGGCAGCGAGACTTGTATCCATTGCGGTAAGCCGGCCAAGCAGCGGGCGATATTTGCTCGGGCGTACTGATACCTGACCTTTATCAACTGCAGCCCCCTGCTCTTGGGGTCGGTTCCTGTGAAGAACACCCCTTAGTCGGTCGTCTCGACAGAGGCGTAACCCGGTGGTAGCGTTAAAATATAGACGGTGACACTGGCAGCCCGGACAGGTTTGGGCTGAACTTGGAGCTTTGTCGTGACATTGCGAAATTTGCGAACTTATTCATGCAGCCCAGCGAACCGCTCGCAACGCGGCGAGGGCAAATTAAAAGCCATTGTGTATACGGCGATTCTGGTGGCGGCGGTGTACGCCGGTTTCAAACTGGTGCCGCCGTATGTCGCGGAATACCAACTGAAAGACAAGATGTCGGAGCAAGCGCGCTTTGCGGTGGTGAATCACTACACCGAGGAAAAGGTGCGCGACATCATTTACCAGACCATTCAGGATCTGGATATCCCCGCGAAGCGCGACGACATCAAGCTGTCGAATACCCATGCCGGGATGGCCATCAGCGTTTCCTATACGGTACCAGTGGATTTCCTGGTGTACAAAACGGACTTGAACTTCACGCCCTCGAGCGAGGGTGTGGACATTATGAAGTAAGTCGCGGGCCTAGTACGCGGGGGCTAATAGCAGATTTTTCAAGCATTTGGGCCTCGACTTTCCTCCAGCGCGCGGATGAGTGACAATAAGAGACCAGCCGCAGGAGTCATTCATTGCGCTTTCGTCTGCAAAAAGGGTTCTGGACGTCTAAGTTTGGCCTGGCGTTGCTGGGCGCAGTGGCACTTTTTTTCCTCGCTGCCGCCAGTGTCTTCACCTTCTACTACATTAAATATGGACGCGAGATTGATGCGCGGCTTTCCGGGCATATTCTCCAGAACACCACGCAAATCTTTTCGGCGCCCGAACAAATAACGGACGGACAAGCGATTAGTCCAGAAGACTTGGCGATGTATCTGCAGCGCGCAGGTTACCGGCCCGGCGGGGATCCCAATGCGCTGGGGGACTACAGCGTTTCACCGAACACGGTGGATATCCGCCCATCGAAGCTATCGTATTTTGCGGGTGGCAATGCGCTGGAAGTGAAATTCAATGGCAAGACGATCAAAAGTATTCGGCCACTCGAGGGCGGCACGGATATGGGCTCGGGCGAAATTGAGCCAGAGCTGATTACCAACCTGTTTGACAGCTTGCGCGAGAAGCGGCGACCGGTGCGTTACGAGGATATGCCGCCGACGTTGGTGCATGCGATTTTGTCTGCGGAAGACAAGCGCTTCTTTGATCATCCAGGCTTCGACTTCATACGAATTTTTGGCGCGGCGTGGGCTGACATTCGCCACAACAACAGGGGTTTGCAGGGCGCGAGCACCATCACCATGCAAGTGGCGCGCACGTTCTTTTTGTCTACGGATCGCACCTGGAAGCGCAAGCTGGCGGAAGCGATGATTTCGTTTGAGTTGGAACAGCGCTTCACCAAGCAACGCATCCTGGAGATGTACATGAACGAGGTGTACCTGGGGAACCGGGGCAGCTTCGGGATACGGGGATTTGCGGAAGCCAGCGTGGTGTATTTCGGGAAGGACTTGCGGGATTTGTCGTTGGGTGAGTGTGCGTTTCTGGCGGGACTGATTCGCTCGCCGAATTATTACTCGGTTTCGGATCGGCATCCGGAGCGTGCGGCCCAGGCGCGAGACCGCGTGCTGACGCAGATGGTGGAAAACAAGTACGTCACGGAAGAGGATGTGCAGGATGCCAAGCGTGTGCCATTGAAATTAGTGCGCACGTCGGTAGCCGGGAACGAAGCGCCTTATTTTGTGGACATGGTGAAGGATCACCTGCTGGAGAAATATTCGGAGCAGGATCTGGTCAGTTCGAACTATCGGGTGTACACATCGCTCGATCCACAGTTGCAGCGTGCGGCGGCCGTGGCGCTGGAAAACGGCATGAAGAATGTGGATGTGATGCTGCAGAAGAAGTACGAGCGCATCCGTAAGGCGAAGGCCAAGCAGTCTGGCGCAACTCTGGAATCCACACCGCAGGTGCAGGCGGCGCTGGTGGCACTTGATCCGCGGACCGGCGAGATCAAGGCGCTGATTGGCGGACGAGATTACGGGCAGAGCCAATTGAATCATGCGCTGGCGCACCGGCAACCGGGATCAGTGTTTAAGCCGTTTGTGTATGCGGCGGCGTTTAACAATGCTGTCGATGGAGCGCAGCCGGTGGTGACGCCGGCGACGACGGTGGATGACGAGCCAACGGTGTTTGAGTTTGATGGCCAGGAATACACGCCGAACAATTATGGCGAACATTTCATGGGCAAAGTTACGGTGCGCCAGGCGCTGACCAATTCGCTGAACGTGGCGACGGTGAAAGTGGCGGAGATGGTGGGCTACGGGCGGGTGGTGCAGATTGCGCGGCAAATGGGGCTATCACCGAATATTCGGCCGACGCCGGCGGTAGCGCTGGGCGCGTATGAGATGACTCCGGTGGAAGTGGCGGGCGCGTACACCGCGTTTGCGACCATGGGCACGCGGGCGGAACCGGTGTTCGTGGAAAGCGTGATCAGCGCGGGCGGAAATTCGCTGGAGAAGAATGATCCGAGCACCAAGCTGGTGCTGGACCCACGCGTGGCGTATTTGGTGGATAGCATCTTGAAGGATGTGATCAACAAAGGGACTGGGGCAGAAGTTCGCGCGAAAGGCTTTACATTGCCGGCCGCAGGCAAGACCGGGACTTCGCGGGACGGCTGGTTCGCGGGATTTACGAGCAACCTGGTTTGCGTGATCTGGATTGGATTCGACGACAACCACGATTTGGGATTGCAGGGCGGCAAAACAGCGGCGCCGATCTGGGCCGAGTTCATGAAAAAGGCCACGACGCTGCCTGGTTATCGCGACACGAAAGATTTTGATAAGCCGGAAGGCGTCGACCTGACGATGATTGATTCGGACACGTTACAGGTGGCCACGCCGAGTTGTCCGACCACGCGCGAAGAGGTGTACATCACGGGCTCGGGTCCCACGCAGCTTTGCGAATTGCATGGTGGGCACGGGCCCGCCAACGCGGTTGGGTCCTTCTTGTCGCATATTTTTGGCGGCGGCTCGCCAAAACCGCCTCCTGGTGAGCCGGGCGCGAATGGAGCAAATGCGCAGGGCGAGTTGCCAGGCACGCATACGGCTGCGGACGGCACCCAGGGCGAAACGGTCAACCCCCCGGAAAAGAAAAAAGGGGCATTGCAGAAGATTTTTGGTATCTTTGGGGGCAAGAAGAAGAAGGATCCCGACAAGCCGGACCGGGATAAAGGAGACTCGCCATGAGTAAGCGTTATTTGGCGATTCCGTTTGGTACGTTCCTCGCAGTATGCATCTTGCTTCCCACGTTCGCTCAAGTCACTCCTGTCAGTTCTGATTCGTCGCAGCCCCCAGGTAATTCGGTCGTAGCGCCAACCGTCCCGCAGAACTCGCAACTGTCCAGCGAGGAAATGGCGCGACTGTACCTGGTGAGGAAACAGTACCGGGAAGCGCAGGAACTGTTTCACCAGTTGACGATACAGCAGCCCAAAAATGCGCTTTACTGGAATGAGCTGGGGATTACGATGCATAGCCAGTCGGACCTGAATATGGCGCTGAAGTGCTACCAGAAGGCTTCAAAGCTCGATTCGCATTATCCAGATGCGGTCAACAACATGGGAACGATCTTTTACGAGCGCAAGAAATATTCGAAGGCGATTCGTTCGTACAAAAAGGCCATCGGGATTCGCAGCGACTTTGCTCCTTTTTATCTGAACCTTGGCTATGCGTACTTTGCGCAGAAGTCGTATGAGGATTCGATCGAGGCGTTTCGCAAAGCGTTGCAATTGGACCCGCTGGCGTTTGAAGTGAACAAGTCTCGGACCGGGACGATTATTCAAGATCGCTCGTTGAACACGGAACGTGGCCGGTTTTATTTCATGTTGGCAAAATCGTTTGCCGAGGCGGGCGATGTGGAGCGCTGCCTGATTTATCTGCGGAAGGCGCGGGACGAAGGATACAAGGAAATGAATACGGTGAAGTCCGATCCCTCGTTTGCAGCGGTGTTGAAGAATGCTGACATTCAGGAAGTGCTGGCGCCGAAGGCAGTCCTCGAGTCGGAGCAGCCGTAAGCGCGCTGCGTTTGGGGCGTTTCAACCTTTACAGCTGAGGATTGTGAGCAGGAAAACTCCTGTGGAGGTACGCGCGTCTGCTAGACTATGGGCAGATGAAACAGCGGCGGCCAACGTCCCGCAAAGCGTGCTGGATTTTTCTCGCGGGATTTTTTTTCTTTTGGGCTACTTCTATCGGCGCCCAAACTTCGAGTACTCCTAGCGCTAACACCCGGCGCGTCCTTCCACAGAGCGGCATCTATCTGGTTTTTCCTTTTGAAAATGTAGGAGCGCCCCCAAACCTGGATTGGATTGGGGAAGGTTTGGAAGAGCTGACCATTCAGAGGCTTTCGGCGGCGGGGCAACAGGTGTATTCGCACGCGGGCCGACTGAATGAGATGGAC
>JBAVNY010000067.1:0-1501 GCA_049691535.1 Candidatus Acidiferrum sp. | reverse complement strand
GCAAGGAGCTGCGGACGGAGTTTCGATCGCGCGAGCTGCTGACCACCACGATCGTCTTCATATTGATTGTACTGGTACTCTTCAGTTTTACGTTCGACCCTTTGTCGGAGGAAGCGCGGCGGTTTGGTTCAGGCCTTTTGTGGCTGGCATTTCTGTTTGCGGCGTCGCTGATGCTCCAGCCGTGTTTCCTTCGAGAGCAGACTAACGACACGTTGAGCGCGCTGCGCTTATCAGTGTCTGACCCATTTTCGATATTTCTGGCGAAGCTGGCCGCGAACACACTTTTTCTGTTGATCACCGAACTGCTGCTGCTGCCGGTGTTTGCCGTGATGTATGGGGTGCCCGTATTGCGTGTTTTGCATTGGCTGGTGATGGTTTTTTTTCTCGGTAGCCTGGGAGTATCCATCGCAGGCACGGCCCTGTCGGCAATTTCCGCGCAGGCGCGCATGCGCGAGCTGCTTTTGCCCTTGCTGCTGCTGCCACTGCTGACTCCAATCCTCATCGCCAGCACCGAAGTAACGGCATCGTTGCTGGAACGGACGCCGTTTGTACAGTGGAAAGGGGTCGGATTCCTGGTGGCGTTCGACCTAGTGTTTTTGACGGCGTTATGGCTTTTCGGAGAATATCTTCTCGAGGAGTGAAGCGGCATGTGGAAACGGGCTCTGATTGGTGCAATCGTGTTGTTCCTGGTGGGCGCGGCGGCCTATGCGTCTTTTTACATTGCGCCGACCGAGCGCACCATGGGGTTGATCCAGCGGATTTTCTATTTTCATGCGGCCAGCGCATGGGCCGGCATGACCGCTTTTTCCATATGCTTCGTTGCCAATTTGCTTTACGTATGGCGCCGGCAGCCGAGATGGGACTCACTCGGAGTATCCGCCGCGGAGGTTGGTCTGGCGTTCATTACCGTTGTGCTGATTACCGGCCCCATCTGGGCCAAGCCGGCCTGGGGAATTTATTGGACCTGGGATGCGCGGCTGACTTCCACGTTTGTGCTTTGGCTGCTGTACATTTCGTATCTTTTGCTGCGCACGCTCATTGAAGAGCCGGACCGCCGGGCGCTGCTGAGCGCGCTGTTTGGGATTTTCGCGTTTCTCGATGTGCCGATTGTGTTCGGGGCGATTCGCTGGTGGCGGACGCAACACCCGGCTCCGGTGATCATGGGTGGTCCTGGATCGGGGCTTGAGCCCACGATGCGGGCGGTATTCTTTTTCAGTGTGTTGGCGTTGCACGCCTTGATGGTATTTCTGATCGTCCAGCGCTACGGTCTGGAAAAAATGCGAGTGGAGCTTGATATCCTTCGCCGCGAAACGGAGGTGGTATGAAGAATCTGGACAGCGTCTTCGCAGCTTATGTGATTGGCTGGGCGGTATTTTTCATATTTTACCTTACTGTGGCGCGACGCACCTCGTTGCTGCGCGAAGATCTGGAACGGTTGAAGCAGTCGATGAAGAAAGGCCAGTAACATGGCGGCGAAGAAGCGAGTTGGAATCGTGCTGTT
>JBAVNY010000066.1:0-2145 GCA_049691535.1 Candidatus Acidiferrum sp. | reverse complement strand
CGAAACCCCAAAGCCGATGAAGTCGTGATAAGTATCGGGAGCGTAACGTCCCTGTGCTACCTCCAGAACGTCGAATCCAAATTCCGTCTTCACGTGCGCTAGGCGGTCTTGTTCATACGTCACCGAGTCGCCGTATTTCGTTTTCAACTTGGGATAAAGGAGCGGGACCGCGCGATTCGTGCCGAGGGGGTGACCTTCATTGTCCGAGGCGTAGTGAGCGAGGGCCCCAAGCGCAAAGGCATAGCCATTAAGATCCCTGGAATCGTGGAGAAGAGCCAGGACAAAGTCTCCGCTCCGCACATAGTGCGTCAAGTCGCTGAAGAAAAAGCTTCCGTGCGGATAATAACCCATGTCCTGGATAATCGCTCCGCCGTACGCATAGCCGTGTGCTTCTTTGAGTTCTTCTGCCGTGGCACCGGGAAAACGCTTCAACAGTAAAGGGCGTAGGTTCGTGTCCCATACGCTGTCAATGATCGCTTCATGCGCAAGGACGGCATAGGCCGCAGTCTCGCTTGGCCAGCCCACACACAGGACAAGCGCCACGATAATGGCGAAGGCTCTCACAATAGAGATGCCTCGCAGACTCTTCTATTCATCGCGCCCCCGGTGGCTCTTGGGTCGTGGGAATTCCGACTAAGTAGCGATAAAACGCAACGGCCCGGTTGACCGAGGAAGACTCATTTCCCGCGATCAGCCCGGTGGCGTTCGTTCCTGTGCGCACGATGCTGTAGTAGCGCCAGACGCTATCCGATTCCCGATCCAGAAAGTACATCGATCGCAACTCACCCGCGGGAAGGATAGGTATGAAGAAATAGCGCATCGTGCTGACGTTCTCGACATCGAAGACGAGCCGGCTCGCCGAAGCCTCTATAATATGCATTCGGTAGACGGCTTTGCCAGAAAGGTTATCGACCTGTTCGAAGTAGAGGACCTTGCCTTCCTTCATCTCATCGGGCGAGAAGTCTTCGCGGCGTTGACCAGACTGCGAACCGGTGAGAGCATAGGCGTCCACAATTAATGTTTGCCATTGCTTGTGAGTGGTCGACCAGTAGCGCATGCCCGCGAGTTCTGAAATTGCCCCAATGTGGCCAAGCAAGCCCCCAGCTTCCGAGGTATGGGGAAATCGTGCGGCTATGGTCACCAACGTGGTAAAGCCCGCTTCAGCCCAGCCGGTGCACGCGGGTGGTTTCCAGTCGCGGCCGAAATCGGGCTTACTCCATGATTTCACGTTGGCCAATTCGTCCGGACTGGAATAGGGCGGAATGGGTTCCTTTCCGCATGGCGGCTGCGGTCCTAACTGAGGCTCAACAGCAACGAGCTGCCCCGCCTGCAGAACAGAGGGAGAAAGCTGTAAGCGCCCTGCCTGGTGGGCGGGATATACCGCAGGCAATACCAAGAGTAGCGCCGAAAAAACGAGGATATCACGGAGCCGGGGCAGTCCATTCTTAGCTCGCATGATGATCACGTATTTCGATTTCACGCACAATCCAGGCTATTTCGGGCAGGTATCACTGACCATAGTCAGATCCGTGACCGTCATGTGACCGTGTTCGGTGGCATGTTCATCCATGCCGTGCTCATTCATCTCCTGCTTCGTGTCTTCCTTCATACCATGCGCCATGGCGTTTGATACTACGCCAGTAATCTTGACTGTATGCCCGACATGCTCGTCGAGTTTGACGCTGTCGCTCTTGATCTCCCAGGTGCCGCCGTCCCTGGCAGTGAAATTGTATTCATTGGCATCTTCGCCTTTCTGAAGACAGCCCGTGAGCGTCCGCGTTTTCTTATGGGTGGTTTTTGTCGTGTCCTGCGCAGTAGTCAGTCCGGCCGCGCCCGCAAACATGAACAACGCAATAAGCCCTGTCACGATCTTGAGATTCATAAATTAACCTCCAAGTGAGTTCAGAACTCTCCTCGCAGGCGAGATGTTACAACTTGCGCACCAGGCGCGACTGGTCAAACTTGCACACTTTTTGGAAGGCGGCTAGCGAGCAAGAAGGTTGGTCACGTCTGATAGTTGGATATGGATCACGGCAGACTCCCATCCATCTGGGAAATGCGCAATGAGAGCCGGGTTTCCCTGTTTTTCTTTGCCGGTGTTAGGCCTCGACCCATTCCCGTGCGGCCAGCGTGTGCGTTGTTGCT
>JBAVNY010000065.1:0-5830 GCA_049691535.1 Candidatus Acidiferrum sp. | reverse complement strand
CAGCTCACAGCCGACGCACCGCTCGTATTCGACGTTCATGCCCAGCAGGTTGAGCAAGGTAACCCACTGCGGGTTCACATATTCCTGATAATTGGAGGTGGAAGAAGTTTCGGCGGGCAAAGCGATCGTTGCGCTTTTAGTAGCCATGGTCAATGGATGCGCTCCTATACGTTGGGGATGCCCGTACGGTGACGTACAGCTCGAGGAACGCGATTCCGCAGCTGCTGAGAGTCCTCGCCCTTAGTTTTTACCATAAACACTGCTTATTTTAGTTAGCACTTCTATTAATTTGACTGATTCCCTTTTCGGGTCCAAGCTTGACTGGCAGCTGAGGGCTTTGGTGTACCCCTTTGTCTAGATCGTGGTGTGATTCTGCAACAGCATCGATGGCGGGCGTGAACACCGATCGCAGCGCCAGTGGTGGCAAGCCGACACGCAGCGCATCATTTCGGGGACGTCACGCAGAGCGGATGGCCCCAATATTTTTGACGTTTTCCTGAGGAAGGTCCTGTGACCGACAGTTCGCTGAAGCCCCGCAGTACCGCACTAACCGACGGCGCCCACCGTGCTCCTGCTCGCGCGATGCTTCGCGCCGCCGGCCTTAAAGACGACGATTTTTCCAAGCCGCTCATCGGTATCGCCAACACCTGGACAGAAATCGGCCCCTGCAATTATCACCTTCGCGAACTTGCCGAGCATGTACGCCAGGGAATTCGGGCCGCAGGTGGCACCGCCCTCGAATTCAACACCGTCTCGATCTCTGATGGCATCACCATGGGCACCGAAGGCATGCGCGCCTCGCTGATCAGCCGTGAAGTCATCGCGGACTCCATCGAACTGGTCACTCGCGGCAATCTTTTCGACGGCATCATCATTCTGGTCGGCTGCGATAAAACTATTCCTGGCGGCGTCATGGCGCTCGCCCGGCTGAATATTCCCGGCCTGATTCTCTACGGTGGCTCCATTGCACCCGGTCAATTCGAAGGCCACTCCGTCACCATCCAGGACGTCTTTGAAGCCGTTGGCGCTCACGCTCGCGGCAAGATGAACGATCAGAAACTCAAAGAAATTGAATGCGCCGCCTGTCCGGGTGCCGGCGCATGTGGTGGTCAATTCACCGCGAACACCATGGCACTGGTCTGCGAATTTCTGGGTGTCGCTCCCATGGGAATCTCCAGTATTCCCGCCACCAACGAAGGAAAAGCCCATGCCGGCGAACTCGCTGGCAGACTGACGCTCGATTTGCTGCAGAAGAATCTGACGCCTTCCAAAATCATCACCAAGCAATCCATTGAGAACGCTATCGCCGGAGTCGCGGCTACCGGCGGTTCCACCAACGCCGTCTTGCATCTTCTGGCTATCGCGCGGGAGGCGGGCATTTCCCTTTCCATCGACGATTTTGATCGCATCAGTTCGCGCACCCCAATTCTTGCCGATCTCAAACCTGGAGGGCGTTTTGTCGCAAACGATCTATACGCAGCAGGCGGCACTGCACTGGTCGCAAAGCGTATGCTTGAAGCTGGACTGCTCAAAGGCGACAGCCTCACGGTCACCGGACGCACTCTCGCCCAGGAAGCCGCAACCGCCAAAGAAACCCCGGGCCAGGAAGTCGTCCGCACTAAAAACAATCCGCTCAAGCCGACGGGTGGCTTAGTTATCCTGAAGGGCAATCTCGCTCCCGAAGGCTGCGTCGTCAAAGTTGCCGGCCACAATACGCAAAACTTCAAGGGGCCTGCGCGCGTCTTCGACAACGAAGAAGCCGCCTTTGAGGCTGTCGACAAAAACAAGATTAAAGCCGGCGATGTCGTGGTCATTCGCTACGAAGGTCCGCGTGGTGGCCCTGGCATGCGCGAAATGCTTGGTGTTACCGCTGCCCTGGTAGGTTCCGGCCTGGGCGATTCCGTCGCGCTGTTAACCGACGGTCGTTTCTCCGGCGCAACGCACGGCCTGATGGCTGGCCATGTGGCTCCCGAAGCAGCAACCGGCGGTCCGATTGCCGCTATTCATGATGGCGACACCATCGTCTTCGATATCCCCAATCGCAAACTCAACGTCGAAATCACCGACGCCGAAATGCACAAGCGCCTCTCCTCCTGGCGTGCCCCGCAGCCGCGTTTCTCCCAAGGTGTGATGGCCAAATACGCGCTGCTCGTTTCTTCTTCGTCGCTGGGGGCCATTACCACCGTGCCCGCAAGCTTTTCAGCCGGCCCCGTGCCGGTTTCCTCTGGGAGAACACTATGAAGCTGACTGGTGCGGAAATCCTCTGCGAAACGCTCACGCGGCTCGGCGTCCGTCACATTTTTGGCTATCCGGGCGGCGCGATTCTTCCCGTCTACGATGCGCTTGGCAAATCCAAACTGCACCACGTCCTGGTTCGTCATGAACAGGGTGCCACGCACATGGCCGACGGCTATGCGCGTGCCACCGGTAGAGTAGGCGTAGCGATGGCCACCTCCGGTCCCGGTGCCACCAACATGGTCACCGGCATCGCCACCGCCATGCTCGATTCTTCTCCGGTGGTCTGCATCACCGGCCAGGTCAGCAGCAAGCTTCTGGGCTCCGATGCATTCCAGGAAGTCGACATCACCGGCATCACCATGCCGATTACCAAGTACAACGTGGTGGTCTCCAAGGTGGAAGACATCGCGCGCACCGTTCGCGAAGCATTCGTCATCGCCAATTCCGGTCGTCCCGGCCCGGTCCTCGTGGACATCACCAAAGACGCCCAACAGGCCACCGCCGAATTCGATTGGGAAGCCAGCACACCGAATCTTCCCCCAAAGCGCATTCGCGTCAATCACGATCAGGAAGAATTTGATCGCGCGGTCGAACTGCTGAACTCTGCCAAGCGCCCGATCATTCTTGCAGGTCGCGGCATCATCCTGTCTGGCGCGATGAGCGTCTTCGAAAAATTCGTTCACACCAGCAACATTCCCGTAGCTATGACGCTTCTTGGCATCGGGTGCTTCCCCGCCGACGATGCTCTGAATCTCGGAATGATGGGCATGCATGGCGAAGCCTGGGTGAACACCGCTATTCAGGAAGCAGACTTGCTGATCGCCATTGGGATGCGCTTCGACGATCGCGTTACTGGCGACCTGCGGACCTACGCGCGCAATGCCAAAAAAATTCACATCGAAGTCGATCGCTCCGAAATCAATAAAAACGTAAGGGTCGACGCCGCCATCATTGGCGATGCCGGCGAATCACTCACCAATCTGTTGCCTCACATTCACACCCGCGATCACAGTTCCTGGCTCACTTATATCAAGGAACTCAAGGGTGATTCTGCCGTCCGTGATATACAGACGCTGCCGGACAGCGGTCATCTTTACGCAGCGCACGTCATCAATGATCTTTGGAAGGTTACCAACGGCAACGCCATCGTGGTCACTGACGTCGGCCAGCACCAGATGTGGGAAGCCCAGTATTATCATCACAACGCTCCACGCACGCTGATCACCTCCGGCGGCTTGGGCACCATGGGCTTCGCGCTCCCGGCGGCAATCGGCGCGAAATTTGCCCGGCCTGACGCGGAAGTGTGGGTGGTCTGCGGCGACGGCGGCTTCCAAATGACCATGTGCGAGCTCGCCACCATCGTGCAGGAAAAGATCAACGTCAAGATTGCAATCATCAATAACGGCTTCCTGGGCATGGTTCGTCAGTGGCAGGAATTTTTCTACGACAAGCGCTATGTCGCGACTCCCCTGGTCGCGCCTGATTTCGCCGCACTAGCCAACGCCTTCGGTATCCGTGGCGAACGCATTACCACTCGCGCCGAAGTTGTGCCCACAATTCAATCCGCGCGCGAGACCGATGGCCCGGTGCTGCTCGATTTTCGTGTCGAACAAGAAGATTCCGTGTACCCGATGGTAGCCGCGGGCGCCGCGCTTCACGATATGATTCGGCGGCCCAATAATCCTCTCGTCGAAACTGCTACGGAACCCTAGCTCTTTGCGAGATACTAAGGACACTATGCAGACCATTGTTGCTTATGTTGAAAACAAACCCGGCGTACTGAATCGCGTCGCCTCGCTCACGCGTCGCCTGGCCATCAATATCGATTCGCTGACCGTCGGCCCCACGGAAAACGAAGAAGTCGCCCGCATGACCATCTGCGCGCATACCGATGAAAAAGGCGCGCATCGCCTGGAATCCAGTCTCGAGAAACTCGTCGATGTATTACTCGCCGAAAATATTTCCGACCGCTCCATGCTGGAACGCGACCTCGCGCTCATTAAAGTGTCCGCCGATCATCAGAATCGTCCGCATCTTATGGAACTGGTCAAAGCATTCCGCGGGCGTGTTGTCGATGTGTCCCCCGATTCGCTGATTGTCGAAGTTTCCGACACCACCGACAAGATCGATGGGCTGCTCGAAGTCCTGCGTCCGTTCGGCGTGCTCGAAATGGGTCGCACCGGACGTATTGCCATGACGCGGGGAAGTGATGTCCTCCGTCCTCCGCTGCCTGTACATGCTGGCAATGGAACGGAAAAGACTCCTCCGGCCAAATAGCAATTACCTTCGGGCGAGTTCCTCCTGCCGAGTTTTAGAACGAATTCGAATCTTTAAACAACACGCTTTTGCCGCCCAGCGGCCTACGAAAGGAAAGAAATGGCAAATCTCTATTACGACAAGGACGCTGACCTCTCTCTCGTTCAGGGGAAGAAAGTGGCCATCATCGGCTATGGCTCACAGGGCCACGCCCATGCTCTGAATCTTCGCGACTCTGGCGTATCTGTTGTAGTTGGACTCCCCGAGGGCAGTGCGTCCCGCGCTCGCGCTGAAAAGGATGGCGTCTCCGTGAAGACTCCCGCGGAAGCCGCTGCCTGGGCCGACGTTATCATGATTCTGGCGCCCGACACCCGCCAGCCCAAGATTTACAAAGAATGGATCGAGCCTCATCTCACCGCCGGCAAGACCTTGATGTTTGCTCACGGCTTCAACATTCGCTTCGGCACCATTCAGCCGCCAAAGTCCGTCGACGTCAGCATGATTGCCCCCAAGGCCCCCGGCCACCGAGTCCGTGAAGTTTTTACCGAAGGCGGCGGCACTCCAGCACTCCTCGCCGTTCATCAAGATGCCTCCGGCCACGCCAAGGCGTTTGCTCTCTCCTACGCCAAGGGACTAGGCACCACCCGCGCAGGTGTTCTCGAGACCACCTTCACCGAGGAAACGGAAACCGACCTCTTCGGCGAGCAGGCCGTACTGTGCGGCGGGGTCAGCGAACTCATCAAAGCCGGATTCGAAACCCTGGTCAACGCTGGCTATCAGCCCGAGGTTGCTTATTTCGAATGCCTGCATGAGCTGAAACTTATCGTCGACCTCATTTACCGCGGTGGCTTGAGCTACATGCGCTATTCCATCAGCGATACTGCCGAACATGGCGATTATCACGCCGGCCCACGACTCATCACCCAGCAGACTCGCGAGGAAATGAAGAAACTACTCGCCGGCATTCGCGACGGCAGCTTTGCTAAGGCTTGGATCGAGGAAAACGAAAAGGGCTGCCCCAACTTTCTGGCGCGCCGCAAGGCCGAACAGCAGCACACCATCGAACAACTTGGCCCCAAACTTCGCGCCATGATGCCCTTTCTCAATCCCATCGTTGCACCGGGTGTCACCGAAGCCGCAGCGACAGCAAAAAAATAGCCGTACCGTTGCGAAGCTACGAGTTCTTCGGGAACACCTGCGCAAGTGTCCGCTCGCCTCGCGCACGTCCTCTTCTCTTTCTCGAAACTAGTTTGCTTTTTGCTTGATCGTCGAACTCCCTATCCTCGGCCCGTTCGTGATACAAAACACGTGGTGATGCCGGTCACCCGGCGAGGAC
>JBAVNY010000064.1:0-2373 GCA_049691535.1 Candidatus Acidiferrum sp. | reverse complement strand
CCCTTCCGATTTCTTCTCTGCGAATCTCCGCGTACTCAGCGTCTCTGCGTTATCCTTTTCTTTCTCCTCTACGCCAACACAAACTCTCTTCCCCCAAAATTCGTATCCACCCGCACCGTCCGTCTCCCGCCACTCTCATGAAACTGCGCCCGCTGCACATCAATCCACACAAACTTATTCACCGACACGCCCGAAATATCCGCCATCGCCATCCCATCCGGAAAATTCTGTACCGTGAACGCAATCACCGGCCCCAACCGCAACGGCGTCCCGCGCATCACCGGCTGCATCTGCGATTCCAACTGAATCTTGATCTGATCGCCTTCCTTGCTCACCGCCTCCACGCAATTCAGAATCTCCGCCGCCTCGCGTGGCACCGGAATCTTCGATTGCACCAGCGCCTCTTCCAACACTTCCCCTGTCACCGTCGCGCTATCTCCCAATCCCTGAAACAGCCTCGTCACAATCGCAATCGAGTCCGCATCAATACTCCGCGCCTGCGTAATCAATTCCTTCACATCTTCTACCTGCAAATTCCGCGTCATGTTCTCCCCTTCAGTTCCCTCCAAGCATACCCCCTCCCCCACCATTCCGCGACGCAACCCCACCAAAATCCCTCCCATTTTTTTCCTGTAGAAAAATCTACCAACCAATCCCCGCTCCAGCGCCGCTGCCGAGTCTCGCTCGCGCCTCGGCAGCATCCGGTCCATCTTCAAATCCAGTGGCGCCGCCCCGATCAAATTGCGCACGCGCCAGCGGATGCACATTCCCCTTCAGCACCACCACATTCTTTTCATCAACGGGCTGCGTCACCAACGCCGACGCACCGATACCCTGAGCAGCCACGCACACGCTGCCTAAGGTGGTCACAAATAGAAAGAAAAGGAACACACGACGAGGAAGGCTGCGCATAGCAAGCAGCATGGGCTCACCATCAGACAGGGTTCGCCTGTCTTCGTTAGATCCCGTGCTCACTCGTGAATTCCGCCGCTACGCAAATCACTGCCTGTGGGTGTAGGGCTACACTTCGTTCACAGCAAGTCGCGGGCTATCGAGCTGAATACTCGCCGCGGAGTACGCGGGCTTCAGCCCGGCACCACCAACTCCAACGCGCATCATCAAGCACCATGCAGTTCAAGTAGAACTTTAGGTGTCTGAGACTGCAAAACGACGAAGACGCCTCCGCCGATGACACAGTCAGCTCATTTTACTTCCGTCCCAGGAATCGCAAACGCCCGGTGATGGCTCGGCCCTGCCCGCCATAAAAGCTCAAATAATTGGGCGCGTCCACGTTGTTCACCACCGTGTCCGCATTCGACCGGTCAAAAATATTTACGACCACAAGCCGCGCTGCGAACTCGTAACCCTTGAACCGGAAGCGCTTCTCGAATCCCACGGTCAAATTCGCGTACGACGGGAACCGCAAGCTGTTCGCCTCGCCCACCAAAAACTGTTGCTGGTTCACCGCACTGAACGGATATCCGGTGCGGTACTCGAGAAAATACGTGAACAGAATTCCCCAAATCGGCGTGGGAATGGTTCCCCACGACAGGAACCGGTTCGGCGCATCCCAACTCAGCGGCCCAGGCTGTTGCGGCGCGAAGTACAACGCCCCCAGCAGCGGATCCAACACCTGATCGGTACTCGACCGCGATCGCGTATAGCTCCCAAACAACTCGGTGCCGTTCGCAAATTGCCGCCGTGACGACACCGTCACGCCGCGATATTTGTCGCGCCGCGAAGTCTGCAGCAAAAAGTCGCTGCCGATCTGTCCCGGCGCCAGCGTCTCGAACACCAATCCGTGATGTTCTTCGCGTGCCAGAAATTCCACCGACACAATCGTGTTCGTGCCGAAGCGCTGCTGCCATCCCGCACTCGCAATATCAAAATAAGGTTGCTGCAATCCGCCCGCCGGCATCACGAAGCGACTAGTCGCCGGTCCACTCACCGGAATCGTTCCCGTCGCGTCGTACAACGTGTCCACCTGCTGCTGGTCCTGCGTCTGCCCAATCACCGAAAGATTCAGCGGCACATCATAAATTCCCCAGCCAATCGAAAATTTCCCGCGATTGTCCGCAAACGGCAGAAAATTCAGCGACACCCGCGGCTCCGCGATCGCCGCCTGCAAAAAACGGTCCCAATCCGTCCGCGCGCCCGCTTGAATAATGAAGTAGCGATTCGGCGTCCACGAATCCTGAACGAATAGCCCCGCCATGGTATTCGACACGTGGAATTGCGCCGACCCGGTGAACGTCGTGACCCGGTCCAGCGTAGTATCCGCGCGCAGCGCTTCGATTTCTCCGCGCACCGCCGATTGCGTGAGCTCGATGCTGGAAAGATTCGCGCCCGCGGACAGCGTGTGCACGCCATGCC
>JBAVNY010000063.1:0-6707 GCA_049691535.1 Candidatus Acidiferrum sp. | reverse complement strand
GTTTAATTCGCCGCGTTTGTAGACGCCGAGAAAACCGCCCTGCTGGGCGGTGGGACCATCAGAAAAACGCTTGGCCAGTTCGCCAAAGTCTTCGCCCTCTTTGACGCGATCGTGAAGCTTTTGCGCTTTGGCCTTGAGTTCCGGGAGTTCGGATTCTTTCTTGCCTTCGGTTTTCACTTCGATAGCGCGCAAGGCAACCTGTTCCGGGCGCACGTAGTCCTTCTTGTGCTCTTCGTAATACTTGGTGGCTTCTTCGTGGGTGATGGTGATGTGTTTGCCGACTTCACTGCGGATGACTTCCTGAGTCAGGATGCGATTGCGAATGTTGCCCTTGAAATCATCCCAGTTCATGCCTTGCGAGGTGACCGCCTTTTCGAGGGCATCCATGTCGGGGAGTTTATTCTGAATACGAATGGTGTCGAGCTGCTTGACGACATCGGTCTCGACGCTGAGGCCCATGTCCTTACCGCGTTGGGCGAGGAGAGATTGGTCAATAAGGTCGCGAAGGGCGCTCTTCTGACGATCTTCGATGGCGATTTGCAGCTGCTCGGCGGTGCACTTACCGCTGCAATCTTGTTTGGCATCTTCCTCGGCGGAGCCGCGGGCCTTGTCTAATTCGGATTTGGTGATGATGTCGTTGTTGACGCGAGCAACGATTTCCTCGACGACTTTGCCTTCGGATTCGGAGGGCTTTTTGGCGGCGGGAGCAGACTTAGGAATGTCGGTTTTCTTCGGAGCAGGCTTGGTTTCGTCCGCGGGCGAGGGCTCTTCCATTTGCGGCTTCTCGAGAGTCGGGGTGGAGGGATTCTGTGCCGGGGGAGTTTGCTGTTGCGGAGTCTCTGGAGGCGGCGCGGCGGGAGGATTTTGGGCCAGCGCGGGCCAAGCAAAAAGCAGGAACACGGCGAGCGGGGTAATTCTGTTCATTAAAAACCTCATTACGAGAGTCTAGAACTCATCGGGAGAATGCGCAAATTGAAAGCGAAAGAGAAGAAAAGCTTACCACATAGGGAGCTTGGGGACTTCGCGTTTGGTACGGGTTGATTACGCACGACGTTTCTCGCGAGACTCGGGAGGAGTGGGTAGAGGATCGCCGCGAAGGCCTTGGAGGACGGCGCGGAGGGCGACAGGGGCGGACTCACCGCGTTGCAGTTCCATCCACAGGACCCCGCTGGGATCGAGCTTGATGCCTTTGCGGGAGCGAACCACTTGGACGACAGCGGCAGGTTCGAGTTGCGTTTCGGGATGGAAGCGGAGAGCAATTTTTGAACCTTGGCGCTCGACCGAGGCGATGCGGAGGCGTTCGCTCATGGATTTGAGAACGGCAAATTCGAGAAGATTTTCGACGGACTTGGGCGGCGGACCGAAACGATCTTCGAGTTCCTTGCGAACATCTTCCCTTTCGGCTTCAGTGGCGACAGAGGAAACGCGCTTGTAGGTGCGGAGGCGCAGATTTTCACTGGGGATGTATTCTTCGGGGATACGGACATCCATGCCCAAGCTGAGAGTGGTGCGAAGTTCGGGCGCGGATTCTTCCCCCTTTAGCTTGGCAACGGCGCGCTCGAGCATCTGAACGTAAAGATCGAAGCCAATGGATTCGATGTGGCCGTGCTGCTGGCGTCCGAGCATGTTACCGGCGCCGCGAAGTTCGAGGTCGAGAGCGGCGATGCGGAAGCCCGCGCCCAGTTCGGAGAATTCTTTCATGGCGGCAAGACGTTTGCGGGCAATGTCGGAGAGCGTTTTTTCTGGAGGAACGAGGAGATAGGCGTAGGCGCGCTGATGAGAGCGCCCGACGCGGCCGCGCAATTGATAAAGTTCGGCGAGGCCGAGACGATCGGCGCGGTTGATGACGATGGTATTGGCGCGCGGAATGTCGAGCCCATTTTCGACGATGGTGGTGGCCACGAGTACATCCGCTTCATCGCGAATGAATTTGAGCATGACTTTTTCCAGATCTTTTTCACCCATCTGGCCGTGGGCCACCACGACGCGAGCTTTGGGGACGAGCTTGGTGACCAGACTGGCCAGCGAATAAATGGATTCGACGCGATTGTGAATGATGTAGACCTGACCATCGCGAGAGAGTTCGGTTTCGATGGCTTTTTGCACCGTTTCTTCGCTGAACGGACTGACGACGGTTTGAATCGCGAGGCGGTCGCGGGGAGCGGTTTCGATCACGGACATGTCGCGCAAACCGACTAGGGACATGTGGAGAGTACGCGGAATGGGCGTGGCGGAGAGGGCCAGGGCGTGAACGTTTTTGCGCATCTCTTTGAGGCGCTCTTTGTGGGCGACGCCGAAACGCTGCTCTTCATCGACGATGAGAATGCCGAGGTCGTTGAATTTGACGTCTTTGGATAGAAGGCGGTGGGTGCCGATGACGATGTCCACTTTTCCAGCTTCGAGGTCGACGAGAATGATTTTTTGTTCGGCCGCGCTGCGAAAGCGGCTGAGCATTTCGATGCGGGTGGGAAAGGCAGCGAAGCGCTTCTTGAAGGTTTCGAAATGCTGAAAGGCCAGGACGGTGGTGGGCGTGAGGATGGCGACTTGTTTGGCGTCGGCAATGGCTTTGAAGGCGGCGCGCATGGCGACTTCGGTTTTTCCGTAGCCAACGTCGCCGCAGAGCAGGCGATCCATGGGGGAAGGCTTCTCGAGGTCGCGTTTGATATCGGCGATGGCGGTGAGCTGGTCGGGAGTTTCTTCGAACTCGAAGGCGTCTTCAAATTCACGCTGCCAGTTGCCGTCTGGAGAGAAGGCAAAACCTTGGGCCGTCTTTCGTTCGGCGTAGAGAGCGAGAAGTTGATCGGCCATGTCCTCGAGGGATTTGCGGACACGTGTCTTGCGGGAATTCCAGGCGGTGCCACCAAGACGATCAAGAGGCGGATGATTCCCTTCCACGACACGATAGCTTTGGACTAGATCCATGCGTTCAAGAGGAACGTAGAGGCGGGAATCTTCAGCGTAACGCAGGAGCATGAACTCTCCCCCGCGGCCATCGGACTCGATGAGACGAAGACCTTCGAACTGGCCGATGCCGTGATCGACGTGGACGACAAAGTCGCCGGGCTTGAGTTCGGCGAAATCGCTGAAGAAGCCGGAGGTGCGAATTTTACGGCTGGGCCGTTCAACGGCGGGAGCGACGTCGAAGAGATCGGCGTTGCCGTAGAGAGTGAGTTTCGCTTCGGGAAAAGAGACGCCATCGGCAAAGGGGGCGCGAACGAGGACTAGAGCCGCAGTTTCGGAGGCGCTTTCGGCAGTGAAGCCGGCGGCGGCTTCTTCGGTTTCGCCGAGGACGTAGGGGACTTCATATTCGCGGCAGATGTCGGCGTAGCGCTCGAGTTCGCCGGTGCTGCCAGCGGTGAGAAAGACTTTGCCGCCACTGGCGAGTTGGGACTTCACAGCGGTGATGCAGGCGGCGACATCGCCGTGGAAACGGGTGCTGGGGCGCGAGCTGAGTTCGAAACGTTGGCCGGCGGTATCGGTGATGGCGAGCTGTTCGAGTTCGATGCGGGAAGTTTTGAGTAACGCGCGCTCGAATTCGGCTTCGTTCCAGAAATAATGGGAGACGAGTGGCGAGCTGGCAGTGCCGTGGCGTTCATAATTTTCCGTGGCGGACTCGAGGAGTTTTTCGCGAGCTTCCCGCAGGGCGGCAGGTTCGTCGAGAAAAGCGATGGGCTTGAGGGAGCTTTCAGCGAGTTCGAAAAGCGAGCTGCCACCTGCGTCGCCGTTGGCACCAAGCCACGAACCAGGCTCCCAATTTTCGGCTTCCTTGCTGCCGGGGGCGGGGACCGTCCACTCGGCGAGGGGAAGGATGGTGGTTTTGGTGACGGGAGAAATGGAGCGCTGGGTGCGCGGATCGAATTCACGAACAGACTCCACCGTGTCGCCGAGGAGTTCGATGCGCACGGGCCGTGGAGCTTCGGGGGAGAAGATGTCGACGATGCCGCCACGGACCGCGAATTGGCCGGGAAGTTCAACCATTTCCGTACGCGCATAGCCGGTGCTGGCGAGATGCGCGATGAGCTGTCCGTGTGGGACTTCGGCGTCTTTGGTCAGGACTTGCGAGAGGGTCAGGTAGACGTAAGGATCCTGGTAGCGCCACATGGCGGCGGCTACCGGTGCGATGACGAGAGAGACTTCGCCATTGCCGAGACGGTAGAGGGTGGTGGCGCGACGCTCGAGAATGTCGGCGTGGGGAGATTGCGAATCCCACGGGAGACTGTCGAAGGCGGGGAGGACGGCGACACCGCCGGTAAGGCCAGGGAAGATTTGCGAGAAGAAGCGGAGCACTTCGGCCAGTTCTTCAGCGCGGCGATTGGATTCGGTGATGAAGAAGGCGGGGCGACGAAGTTCGTGGGTGAGATAGGAGGCGACGAGGGCTTTGGCGACGTCTTGCAACCCGGAGAGGCCGACAAGATTGGAATTGGAACGCAATTCGGCCAGCGTGCCTTCCAGTGAGGGGAGGCGAAGAAGAGGTTCGAGACGTTCACGGACTGCAGGAAGAATCATTAGTCGTGCATGACTATTCTAACGTGTTGGGAAGATTTAAAGGAATATTGCGGAAGAAGAACGCTAGAGACGGAATTGGAATGGGGTGTGACGTGGGTGTAAAATCCGCAGCACTTCAGGTGGGCGATGACGGAGACGCGCTTGAGCAGGGTACGTGATTGATTCCCTTTGCTCGGATACGGGCCGCCGTTATTCTCAGCCGCAGTTCAACACCAGGTCTGTATTCGAACTACCGCGCGGAGCCGGGGTTCTATTCGGAAAGGTGGCCAGCATGGAAGAGCAGACAGAGAAAGACAAGTTGACGAGAAGGAATTTCCTGGGAGTGAGTTCGGCGGCGATTGCGGCCGTAGGAATTCTTTCTGCTGGAAAAGCGACGCACGGCCAAGATCCACCGCGAGGGCAAGGCCAGCAGGACCAATCCAAATACCCGGCAAAGGGCGATCGAAGCGCAAGCGATCCAGGCCCGACAAATGCTGGACTAGACGGGGCGAACAGCGACTCGACGAATCCACCGGTTAGTGATGCGGGCGGAGTGCAGACCTTCAAATATCCGTTTTCGTTTTCCCACAAGCGGCTGCATGAGGGCGGGTGGTCACGGGAAGTGACGGTACGAGAGTTGCCGGTCTCAAAATCGATGGCGGGCGTGAACATGCGGCTGACGGCAGGCGGCGTGCGGGAGTTGCATTGGCACACCGCAGCGGAATGGGCGTTCATGTTGTATGGCACAGCGCGGATCACGTGCGTCGATGCCGATGGAAAAAGTTTTGTGACCGATGTGAAGGAAGGCGATTTGTGGTTCTTCCCTACCGGCATTCCGCATTCGATTCAGGGCTTAGCTCCGGATGGCTGTGAATTCCTGCTGGTATTTGATGACGGGAATTTCTCGGAGTACGAGACGGTGCTGCTTTCCGACTGGATGGCGCATACGCCAAAGGATGTGGTTGCGAGAAACTTTGGCGTAAGCGAAGCAGCGCTGGCCAACATGCCGAAGAAGGAGTTGTTCATTTTCCAGGCGGAGGTGCCGGGGCCGCTGGAAGAAGATCGCCGGGTAGCCGCGGGAAAGCTAGGGGTTTCGCCGATTGATTTTTCGTTTCGGACGATGCAGCACCCGCCGGTAAAAACCAATAAAAGCGGCGACGTGCGGATAATCGATTCGAGTACGTTCAAGATATCGACGGCGATTGCGGCGGCGATCGTGACGGTGAAGCCGGGAGGCGTCCGCGAGCTGCACTGGCATCCCAACGCGGACGAATGGCAATACTTTTTCGGAGGGAAAGGACGGATGACGGTGTTTGCGACGGGAGGGCGAGCGCGGACCATGGATTTCGAGACCGGCGATGTGGGTTACGTGCAGAAAACGTTGCCGCATTACATCGAGAACACCGGGACGACGGACCTGAAATTTCTAGAGATGTTCAAGAGCACCTTCTATCAGGACCTGGCGCTATCGGAGTGGCTGTCGCATACGCCGCCGGAACTGGTTATGGCGCACCTGCAATTGGATAAGGCGACACTGAATGCGATGCCGAAGGACAAGCCGTTGATCATGCCGGAATAGCACTCGGCGCCGACCGAAATGCTAATTGCCCAGATGCATTATTTCTGGCGGGACCAGTGGAAGACGATTCCTGTCCCGAAGAGGAAGTTGTTCTGGTGGTCGTTGGTGGCGTTGGCGAAGGTGGTCAGGTAATAGTCGAGCTGAACAACGCGCAGAGCGAAGCGTGGGCTTATGGGAACGTCCAGACCGCCGCCAATGCGGGTGGCGAAGCCGAAGGATGAATCGCCGACGCCGGCGACTCCCCCGCCAGCGTGCGCAGCGCCCAAAAGAATCTGGGCGAAAGGCTGCGGTTTATGAGAACCGTGCAGCCAGGGCTGCGGAAGTTGATATCGTGGGCCCGCCAAATAGGAAGTGAGCGTCAGCGAATTGCCAGTGGATGGAGCGCTGCCGATGTATTGGGCGCTGAAGTCAGTCACGAGTGACCAGGATCCCTTGAAGTTCCACGAGCCGGAAACTCCGCCACCATTTAGACCGAAACATCCGCATTGGCCTGGACCGGCGTTGGCGCGAACCCACTGGTAGGTTGCGGCGGCGTCACCGGTGTAGCCTTCCTGCGCGAAGGTATTGGCTGCGGCGAAGAGCAGCAGAGCGGTTGCCAGCTAAATGTATCGCATACGCAATTCTCCTAGAACCAAAACTAGTT
>JBAVNY010000062.1:0-20797 GCA_049691535.1 Candidatus Acidiferrum sp. | reverse complement strand
GCTGTGGAATGAGCATGTTCGCCGACAAACGAATCTTTCAGGATAGGGAGGCTTTTTGTGGGGAATTTCTCGACAGGGCAATACATCAAACATTTTCAGTATGGTTGCGGTGTCATTACGGAATTTCGGTCGGATCGCACTACGATTGATTTCGACGCGCACGGAATCAAGATCTTTGTAACCAGCTTGATGGTAGTTGAAGCGGCGGAAGGCGTGCCACCAAAGCGCCGGAGAGCCAAGCGCGTTAAGGCGGTCGCTCCAGCGCCCACGTTGGCAGCGCCGCGATTCGTTCCTGGTGCCAAGTGAGCACCGAAGTTATCGTGCAATATCGGGGTTTCCAGGCCAAGCCGCTTTCCAGAGAGTACACATTCAATGTGCGGGGCGGAGGGGAAGAGCGGGAATACACGCTGAATATTGCGAATGAAGCGTTTGTCTCGCATCGCGCGAGCTATCAGGATGCTCCGGGTATTTGCGCGGAGAGGTTGCAGGCCGAGCTGGCTGCACATTCGAATCATCCCGAGGAAACACAATACATCATCACTAGCGCAGAACTGGATACGTTTCGGGCGGCTCGTTCACCCAAGGGCGGGCAAAAACTTTGGCAGCGTAAGCCGAAGGAAGATTTCTAGTCGCGGTTGGCAGTCTTCGAGATAGTCGAATCGCAAAGATCATTCCCATGGAAGCGCAGAGTACAAAGATTAAATTTGTGGCATGCCCAAACTGCCGGAGCCCGCATACGCACAGGTCGCGGACGACGGGTCTGGTGGAATCGATTTGCCTGGCTGCGATTTTCATGCGGCCATTTCGTTGTGAGAAATGCGACTTGCGATTTTTTCGTTGGTCGATTGGCGAAAAACGAGGCCCGGTGCGTCCGATGACGACCAGCTAGACGCTTAATACTTCTTTTTGATCAGCTGTAACACCTTTCCTTGTTACCCTAACAACATATGGTTGGAATTCTGGTTCACGGCAACAACCACTTCATCCTCTCTGGCCCGCCACCAAACGATGCAACTGCGGTGGCATTGGCACGGCATTGGTCTTTAATTCAAATTGGAGAAATACAGTCCGCGCGGTTTGAGGCGTGGGAGATTCGCTCCAAGGAGTTCAGGGAAAATCTGGAGTGGGCAGTGATCGTACTGGGAGATCGCGAGACTTCGCCAGGAGTGCAGGAACTGCTTGCCGAGCTTGTTCAACGTGACGTGATCATTCGTCACGTACCGGGTGGGTGCTGGTGACGGTATCGGCCTTGACGGGTCGCGGCACAAAGCTGTCCGTGTTGTTCGTGAAGAGAGCGTGAGAGTTACTTTAGAATTGTTGGCGCTGCAAGATTCGACGGTGCGGCGCCGCTGTGACGTTTGAGGAGAAGTTCCTGGGAGAGAGGAACTTCGGTTAAAACCTGAATGATCTTTTCGGATGCCCGACCTTCTCCATACGGATTGCTCATGCCTTTCAGAGATTGAAGAAAAGCTCCATCCTTGGCCGTGGCAATTGCTTCCAGGATCACACCGACTTCTGGCGCTGCGTCGAGCACGTTTCGCGGGCGTTCGCGTCCCTGCTGACGAAGTCCGACGTTCACGGTGGGAAGAGCGAATGAAGCACTCTCCATAACTCCGCTGCTGGAATTGCCAAGCAGCAAAGTCGCTTGCCGTAGCACACTTAAATAGGTCACCACGTCGAGATTGATGAACAGGTGGCCTTGACCACGATTTGCCAGAAATGATTTTGCGCGTTCGATCAGTTCCCGGCTGCCGGCATCCGCATTTGGAAAACAGAATAAAATTTGGTCAGAGAGGGATGCTAGCGCGGTGAACAAGGCGTCTGCTTCTTGCGTGGTGTTGCGAGCCAGTGTTACCGGGTGGTAGGCAACAAGGATCGTGGACTGTTGCAAATTGAGTTGCAATCGTGATTCAACTTCGCTGCGCGTCAGCAGCGTCTGCCGCCGTAAATGATCGATAGAAGGAGCACCGGCGCGATGGACACGCCACTCTTCTTCGCCTAACGCAATCACGCGCTGCCGGGCCGCAACTGTAGACGTAAAATGAATGTGGCTCATCTTGGTTAGCGCGTTGCGAACCGCGTCGTCAATGGCGCCTTCGCTGATTTCTCCACCCTCGATATGGGCAATGGGAATCCGCAGAGCGAGAGCAACCGAAGCGGGCGCCAGCATTTCGTAGCGATCCGCAATTAAAAGCAGAATGTCGGGACGCATCTGGCCGAAAAGATCACTGAGACTCAGCGTAGCCATGCCGATGGTCTTGGCCATGCCGACGTCGGTGTCAGAACTAAGCAAACATTCAATGCGCGCGGCGATGGGGAAACCGTCGCGCTCAATTTCTTTGACGGTTTGGCCGAACTCCGGAGACAAGTGAGATCCGAGAACAACCAGCTGCAGGTCGACATCGTCTCGAGAGTATAAATCACGCAGCGGCCAATACAGATGGCCATAATCGGCCCGGGATGTCGTAACGACGGCGATTTTTCGCTTCATAGCTACTGTTCAGAGTGTAAACGGTGAGATGCGAAAAATGTAGCAGCAGTTAGGGGCCAGAGCAGCATTGCGATACAGCGGGAAACCAGCTATTCCGTGTCGGGATTCGGGATTTGGATGTCGCGCACGATGGCATCGAGATCGTGGCAAGCTGCGATGAATTGCCGCAGAGTGCGTCGCGTCGCGCCAAACGTGTCGAATTCCTCCAGAGTCAAACCGCCTTCTTCCGAAGCACGTCGAAATTCCGGGAATTTGCGGGTAAGTTCACTAACGATTTTGGGATCGACGGGATCATCAATGCGAGAGCGAACTTCAACGTCGCTGGCATTAAACCGAACCTGCCAGGAGTAGGGGGGAGAAATTACGACGTCGCCACCGATAAATTCGCTCCAATGCATGTGATTGCGGAAGGCTGCGGAAAGTAAGCGGATTCGATATCCGCGTTCGCGAAATATTTTGTAGGCTTTCTTGAAAACCGCGACGCCAGCCCACTCCAGGTACCCAGGCTCGATGGTGACATTTCCTTTTTCGGCCACAACCTTCAGCCAATCATCCAGTCGGCCGACCATGATGGTGCACACTGGACCCATACTGGAAACATTTTTGCCTGCCTGCTCTCTTCGTTTCAAGCCGCGCTCCATGGCCTCCGCTACAGCGACGCACTGTGGAAGGGTGAAGGAAACGGTTGCATTGATGCTGATGCCGCGATAGGTAGCTTCTTCGATAGCGGCGATGCCCGCGCAGGTTGCCGGAATTTTCACGATGATGTTTGGGGCAATGCGATTGAAGTCTTCGGCTTGCTCGACGATGGCTCGCGCATTGTGGAAGAAGCGTGGATCGGTTTGTATCGAGAGTCTGCCATTGCGGCCAGAATGCTGATCGAAGATCGGGCGGAGGAGTGCCGCGCTTTTGGCGGACATCTCGCGAACTATTTGCCAACCAACTTCTTCTTCCGCGGCTTCTGGTCTTTCTTTGATAATTTGAAGAATGCGCGGCTTCCACGCCGCCATTTCCTTTTTCAGGACGCCGACGACGATGACGGGATTGCACGTGGCGCCTACTGCTCCGTGCTGCATGGAATAAGTGAGTTCATCGATCGAGGCAGAATCGTTCCACAGGCACGTGGGCGTGGTCTGGGTCATCTGGTGCAGCGGACTCTTGTAAGTTTCGCGAACCGGAGATTGCGACATCGTTGCCTCCCGAATGGGTGGATAGATCTCGTTAGCGAGCAACCGCAACTTGCGAAATGGCGCAGGGCTTAGATTGCAGGTGCGAATTCTCTGCAGCCACGGCGATTTCAAGTGCCTTCAACCCATCCTCACCCGAGACTTTGGGTGCGCCGCCGGATAGAACCATTCGAACGAAATCGCGGACTTCCGCAAGATAGGCATCAGCGAAGCGGGTCAGGAAATGATCGGCGAGGATTTCGCTGCTGCCGTTTGCGGTAAGGAGAGTCACCGGCGTCTGGTGCAGAGTTCCAACGAATAGCGAACCCTTCGACCCGACAATCTCGGTGCGCACGTCGTAACCGTATAAAGCCTGAACGTACGATTCCACATTGCCAATTCCGCCTTGGGCGAATTTCATATTCACGACGCTGGCCACGACATCTCCGTATTTGGCAACTTCTGGGCGGATGGCCACGGTCGTGTATGACTGGACTTCCACAACTTCGTCGTTCATCAACCAGCGAGCGAGATCGAAATCGTGAATCGTGTTGTTGTAAAACACCATGCCATTGACGTTGGACTGATAGGCGGCTAGCGGCGGTTCATCTTTATCACGGCCCACCGATTTGAAAATTAGCGGCTGGCCTATCTCGCCAGCTTCGATTCTTTTTTTGGCCGCCGCGTAGGCCGGATCATAGCGACGCATGAATCCGATTTGCAGCCGAACGCCTGCGCGTCTAACCGCGTGGAGAGCAGCGTGGGCATCGGTGAGATTTGTGGCTAAAGGCTTTTCGCAAAGGATATTTTTGCCGGCAGCGGCTGCGAGGCGCACGGCCTGCGCGTGAAATTTATCGGGAGTCGCGATCAGCACACTGTCGATGTCCTTCTGCTGAAGCATGTCTTCCAAGCTGGCGAAGGAGTGTTCTATTTCCAATTCATCGGCAACTTGCTTGGCTCGTGCGGCAGCCACATCCGCAACGGCGACCAAGCGAGCTTCCGGAACAAGGCGGCGAAGGTTTTCGGCGTGCCGTTTGCCCATCTCGCCTACACCCAGAACACCTATTCCCAACTTGGCCATGAAAACCTCCGCGGGAATCTTAGCGCTTTGAGGAATAAATTCAACTATGAATTTGATGTGTGGCTGATCCAGAGCTCTCCCACTAGCGGTCCGCGCCAACGAAAGTAGGCCCAGGGTGACGTCCAAAAACTCCATAGAATAGCGGCAATTGCATCGTTCCGAACCGGCAGAAGGCGAAGGCCGGCGAAAAGGGACCTGTCTCACAGTCGAAGTCAACCCGCTTTTCGAAGTCCAGGGCGGTGCTTTGATTTGCGCCTTGTACGATAAGCGCTTATAGCAGGATGCACGGAAGCAAAGAGCAACCTCCTTTCCTGAAGTGTGAAAGGTGCGGTACACTCACGACACTTCGATGGCTGATAAACGCAAAAATAGTGTCGCCAAAAAAGGAAAGGCCGCGAGCATCTACGACGTTGCTCGTGAGTCGCGAGTCTCGGTATTCACAGTGTCTGCGGTGGTGAATAACAAGGCGCACGTCGGAAAGAAATTGCGCGAGCGCGTTGAAGCGGCAATTCGCAAGCTGAATTATCGGCCTAACCTGTTGGCGCGCAGCCTGGCAAAGCAAAAGACGCATACCATCGGCATGGTTGTTCCAGACATCGCCAATCCTTTTTTCCCACTGGTGGTTCGCGGTGCGGAAGACGCTGCGCAGAAACACGGCTACAATCTGCTGCTCTGCAATAGCGACGACTCGCAGGTGAAGGAAGAGAATGCGCTGGAGTTATTACTCTCCAAGCGTGTTGATGGTATTTTGCTGACCAAAGCGATCTGCGACATCAGTCCGTCGCTCCTTCAAATGGTTCAGGAAATGAGAATCCCGATCGTGCTGGTGATGCGCACCTATCCGAAGATTTCAAAAGACGCAATCATTACCGACGATTACCAAGGCGCTTACGAAGCCGTCTCGCACCTGGCGCGCGCAGGCCGAAAGCGCATCGGGTTAATTGGTGGCCCTATGAAAGTGAGCAACGGGAAAGCGCGTTGGGAAGGCTTTCACGATGCGCTTAAGGAAAATGGCCTGCAATACGATCCCGCACTGGTGATCGAGGGAGATTACAGAACGGAATCCGGCTATCGAGGCGGGAACCTGTTGCTGTCTCACCGGCCTGACGGCGTGTACGTCGCCAATTACCTGATGACTGTGGGATTTCTGAAGGCCGCCGAAGAGATGGGGCTGCGTTGTCCCGAAAATTTCGGCCTGGTGAGCTTCGACGACTATCCCTGGCTGGGCATATTTCAGCCGCGATTGACCACTGTCGAGTTGCCCAAATACCAGTTAGGCATGGAAGCGGCGGAGCTTCTTCTGGAGCGAATCGCAGGAAACACCGGGCCGAGCGTGCTGCGCAAGTTGTTGCCGGAGTTGCGCGTGCGGGAATCCTGCGGCTTTAAGCTGGCCGGATTGCGCAGCGGTACGAAGTAGTCTGAAGCCAACCACCCACAAGCCAATACGCACGAACAGAGTAAGGCGACCAAAACGCCGCCGGACCGTCTAAGAATTTAAATCGCCTTCGCGCTACATTTAAAAAATCGATTTTATGTACCGCCTCGTCAAACCGCTATTGCCAACGCACTTAATAACGGCCAAAAAGCCCTTGACAAAAGGGATTTGCTGAATTAAAAGCGCTTAGCAAGAATGGTGCTTTCGGGGAGTCGTCGTGAATTTTGTTGAACCTAAACTCCGCGGAAATTGGAAAAAAGTAAGAATGGCGGGTGCCGGTGCAATCCCGAGGTGCGAAGTAAATTCGGGGCATCGCTCAGCGAGGGCCAGAACGTGACTCGTACTCATACTGAAAATAGGAGATTCGGCATGAACGCACGACATCTCGCAACTAGGGCGAATCAAGGCAATGCTGGGACAGCGCGACGCAAGCGCGCCGGTCTTCTGCTTTCCGCAGCAGCGGCGGCGGTGCTGCTGCTTTTCGCGACCGTGCTGCAAGCGGGCGTAACAGCGAGCATTTCTGGAACGGTGACGGACGCCAGTGGCGCTGCCGTGGTTGGCGCCACGGTGACCGCGACCAACGTCGATACGGGTGTCGCGACCACGCAGCAGACCAACGGCCAGGGATTTTATTCTTTTCAGTCGCTGCCCCTCGGAAAATACACCATCACGGTGCAGCAGAAGGGCTTCAAGGAATACCAGCAGATCAACGTGGTGCTGGATGTGAACTCCGCGCTGGTTGTCGACGTAGCCCTACAAGTCGGGCAATCCACGGAAAAAGTTGAAGTCTCGAGTGCGGCGCTGCACGTCGAAACTTCCAGTACGCAAATGGGCGAAGTGATCGAGGGCAAGCAAATGACCGACGTGCCCCTCGTTACTCGCAGCTATACAGATTTGCTCGCTCTGCAGCCCGGCGTGATTTCCACGCCGTCGGGTATGACTGGTGCGTTTGCTGGACCATTTATCTCGGCCGGATTCCCCGCCCCCTTAGTTTCCGGAGACGAAAATGCGGGCGGACTATCCGTGAACGGAATGCGCGAAGCTGCCAACGGGTTCATCTTGAATGGCGTCCTTGCTCAAGAAACCGGTTATTCCGGAGCGGGTGCGATTCCAAACCTGGATTCCATTGCGGAGTTTCGCATTCTCACCAATAACTTCGACGCCGAGTACGGGAATTACAGCGGCGGCCAGATCAACGTAGTCACAAAATCTGGCACGAATGATTGGCATGGGAATGCGTTCGAATTTCTGCGCAACACCAGCCTGGACGCAGCTAACTTTTTCGACCAGGGCCACCGCGGCGCTTACCATCAGAACCAGTTTGGAGGTACGTTTGGCGGTCCCGTGAAGCGCGACAAGATCTTTTTCTTCGCGGATTATCAGGGTAACCGAAAGACGGTAGCTGCGACGCAGGTTATTCACGGCGCGCCTACGGCGGCGACAGAACAAGGAAATTTTTCTGGCATCGCTTCAACTCTGGTGGGTTCCACGGTGAACGGCACGGCCTGGGCCAATCAACTATCGTCGCAGCTGGGACAGACGGTGACGGCAGGTGAACCCTACTACACTCCAGGTTGTACGACCTACGCGCAATGCGTGTTCCCTAACGCGCAATTGCCGACCACGGCGTTCTCGCCGATCTCCAGTAATCTTCTGAAGTATATTTTGCCGGCCAACGGCGCCATCGATCCTGCCAGCGGAACGGGCACTTATTCCACGAACTCTGGAAAGCAGAATCTGACCGACAATAAATTCAGCGGCCGTCTTGACGCGAACAGTAAATTCGGTTTGCTTTCAGGCTACTACTACTTCGACCGCTACGATCGCGTCGACCCTTACTGGGCATCTAACGCGCCTTTGTACCCGGGATTTAGCGCTGATGGAAAAGGGCAAACACACACCATCGACCTCGGAGATACAAAAACATTCGGCTCGGCCGCGGTAAATGAATTTCGCATTGGATACTTCAGGCTAAATGCAACATTCAACCAGCCCTTGGGTGGAAAAGGAACTTCACTGTCCAGTTTGGGCTTTGCCTCAGGGGCCAATGGCGCTCCGGGCATTGCTCCAGGCACTCCTAGTGTGGAAGGGATTCCCGAAATTGACTTCAACAATTTCGCGATTGGCGTTCCAAGCCGACCAAATCAGTTGGTGGAAAACATCTACCAGGTTCTTGACAACTACAGCAAAGTCATTGGTACGCACACCATAAAGTTCGGCGGGCAATACCACTACAACCAGTTAGAAGAAAACCTTTCAAACGTCGCGAACGGAAACTTTTTCTTCGGTACCGGTCTTAACGGTGGAAATAGCGAGACCGGCAGCGACTTTGTCGATTTCCTCTTGGGTGCGCCTAGCTCCTATATCCAGGGACAGTCGTATCCATCCTACGGGCGCAATTTTTATTTTGGATTATTTGGTCAGGATAGCTGGCGCATTAAATCGAATCTGACATTTAACTATGGCTTGCGATGGGACGTTAGCGCCCCATGGCATGAAAAGTTCAACGAGATACAAACGATGATCCCTGGGGAACAGTCAATAGTTTTCCCAGGTTCACCAAAGGGATGGGTCTTTCCCGGCGATCCCGGAGTGCCCACGACTCTGGCACCCACCCGCTGGAATAAGTTCGCCCCACGCTTGGGACTAGCCTATTCGTTTGGAAACCACGACGGAATGCTTGGAAGTGTTCTAGGGAAACCCGGAACAACCAGCATCCGCGTTGGCTGGGGTATGTTCTACACAACGTTTGAAGGGGCCACCGACTTTAACCAGATCGGAGATGCACCGTTTGGAAATTATTCCGGCCAATTTGGTTCGACGTTCGCGGCGCCATTCACCAATCGCGCCAGCGGAAATTCCATTACCAATCTTTTCCCGGCGCCACCTCCGGTCAAGGGGTTTTCGCAGCAGCACCCGGCCAGTGGACCGCCCTACGACACATTGGCGGAATTCTTCAGCGCATTCGGGACGATTGGCAGTTCGCCCGCGATGTATCCGAAAAATCAGGTCCCTTATGCAGAGAACTATGAGCTTTCGATCGAGCGCCAACTCACTCCTTCGGATCTTTTGACCGTAAGTTATGTCGGTACGCAAGGGCACAAATTGTTGGCTTCTCAATCGGCAAACCCGGGGAATCCAGCGCTCTGCTTGTCGGTTGCTGCACAAGGCTGCGGGCCCGGCGGAGAAAACAACATTTATCTTCGCCCGGATGGCTCTTCCGTCCTGGGAACACGCGGTCCTTTCAGCGGTGTGACTTTGCCGGCCGGCCAGACTATCGGAGCGCCAGCTTGCGTCGTCGGATCTAATCCAAATTCGGGGTGTGTACTGCCCGGCGGGCAGACGGGAATCATTCCGTTCGGCAACGACTCTTATTTCGTTACCGCTGCTTACTCGGCGTATAACTCGCTGCAGATCAACTGGCGCCACACGAGCACGCGTGCGCAGTTGCTGCTCGGTTATACTTTCAGTAAGTCGTTGGATAATTCCTCAGGCTATGGCGAGCAGTTCAATCCCATCAACCCACGCATCAGCCGCGGACTCTCAGCTTTCGACAGTCCACAGAATTTCGTAGTGAGCTATTCCTATAATTTGCCCTTTGACAAGCTGGAAGGACCGAAGAGACTAACGAATGGTTGGCAGATCAGCGGCATCACTCGCTTTGCTACCGGTCTGCCGGTAACCATCGTTGAAAATGACGATCATTCCCTGCTTGGCACCTCGTTTGGCGGCCCGATCACCCTGGGCGTGGATACGCCTAATCTCGTAGGTCCGCTAAATATTACGGATCCACGCAAAACCGGTGGGATCTATTTCAGTTCGGCGGCATTTGCTGCATCGGCCATTGGGGTCGAAGGTAACGCCAATCGCAGGTTCTTTCACGGACCCGGCATCAACAACTGGGATATGGCGTTGCTGAAGACTACCCAGCTTACTGAGCGCATGAACTTGCAATTCCGCGCTGAGCTCTACAACGTCTTTAACCATGCGCAATTCCTGACACCCAGCGGGATCATCACCTATAACCTGCAAGGACAGCCGAATCCCAATAACATGGGATTGGTTCCTGGCACCACGCCCGGACGCATCGGCCAACTTTCCCTGAAACTCAATTTCTAGGAGAGCCGGGTCGTTCTATTGTCTTTAGCCTGCCGGGAGGTCATTTAGGCCTCCCGGTAATTCCTGCCTCCCGAGCAGCAACCGGTGTTGAAATCAGATAAGCGATTTTGAGTAACATGTGATTGGAGTGTTGTGTCATGGGAAAATTGGCGATCACTGGCGGCGAGCCCCTAAGGAACACTCCTTTTACCGCGTGGCCTATGGGGACCAAGGCCGAGGCTGACGCTCTGCAGGATGTGCTAACTAGCACAAAATGGGGCGGACAGCCGTTTCCCGGGAAACATGCTGAAGATTTTTCTAGAAAATTTGCCAAGACGCATACCGCGAAATACGCCCAGTGTGTGAACACTGGAACTGTTGCGATTCAGGCGGCGCTGAAGGCCATTGATATCCGGCCAGGGGATGAAGTCATTGCGCCCGCGTACACTTGGGAAGGCACGGTTGGCCCGGTGCTGCTGATGAATGCCGTGCCAGTTTTCGTCGACATCGATCCCGACACCTATTGCCTCGATGCGAAGCTGATCGAACGGGCCATCACGCCAAAGACGAAGGCGATCCTGCCGGTGCATCTCGGGATGCGTTTCGCAGACATGGACGAAATTCTGCGCATTGCCGCCAAGCACAATCTGAAAGTCATTGAGGATTGCGCCCACGCTCATGGAGGGATGTGGAAGGGTAAGGGCGCTGGCTCGATGGGTGATGTCGGCGCGTTTAGCTTTCAGTCCAGCAAGCTGATCACTTGCGGCGAAGGCGGTGCGGTGATCACCAACAATCTGGAATACATGGAGCGGGTGCAGAGTTACATCAACGCAGGGCGCGCAAGTCTTACCGATCAATTTCACCATCGCATCATTGGCTTCAATTACCGGCTGGGAGAATTTCAGGCGGCAGTTCTCGGACCGCAATTGGATCGCCTGCCGGAGCAGGCAGCTACGCGCGAAAAAAATATGAAGTATTTTGAATCGCGGCTGCAAAACCTTCCGGCGATCGGGTTGCTAAAGCCGGAACCGCGAATCACGCGACTGGCACCTTATGGCTATGTCCTGAAATATTTCCCGGCAAAAGCGAAAGACATTCCGCGAGCGGCATTTGTTGCGGCCCTTCAACTTGAAGGAGTGCCGTGCGATGGGCTGTTCTACGAGCCGGTCTATAAGAGTTCGCTGTTTCCGCTCGACCCCAAAGATTTTCCTGCATTAAGCTGGGGGCGCGAGAAGCCGCTTGATCTGCGTAACATGTATTCCTGTCCTGAAGCGGATCGCGCCGCGTATCACGAAGCGGTGTGGTTCATGCACCAGCTTTTCCTGGGCAGCACAAAAGATGTGGATGCGATTGCCGGCGCCATTCATAAAGTGTTGGAAAATATCGACGAGTTGCGCGGCCTGGATCACAAAGCAATTCGAAACCAGAAGCTAGGGCGAGCTGATCGCGAGAGTTGATCGCACAAGTTTTAAATTCCAAGTTTCAGAAACCGCGCACAACTTCGAAACAGAGCTTCAGGAGACCGGCTGTTCATGGCAGCACAGAAGAAAATTGGGTTTGCAGTGGTAGGTCTGGGCAGCATTGCGAAAAGCTCAGTGTTGCCGGCGTTCGCCAATTGCAAGAGGGCACGACTCGTCGCGCTGGTTGGACGCGACGAGAAAAGCGCCCGGCCCCTCGCAAAACAGTTCAAGGTGAAATCGTTCTCTGGCTCTGATCAATTCGCTCAGTGTTTGGCGAACCCGGAGATTTCCGCGATTTATGTTGCCACTCCCAACGGTGAGCATACCGAACTAACAATACAAGCCGCGAAGGCGAGAAAGCACGTCCTTTGCGAGAAGCCGTTGGCCGCTACGGTGGCGCAAGCGAGCGCGATGGTCGACGCGTGCCGAAAAAACGGCGTTCTGCTGATGACGGCGTACCGTAAATATTTCGAACCAAGTTGCGTGTACATCAAAAAATTGATTCAGAGCGGTACGCTTGGGCGCCTCGACGTGATTCACACCGCGTTCAGCGAATTGCACCTTCCCGGCGTTTCGATTCCGTGGCTGCTGGACGCCCGGGCTGCCGGCGGTGGCCCACTGATGGATCTGGGCGTCTACTGCGTGAATACCACGCGCTGGATGGCAGGAGAAGATCCGATTGATGTGACGGCGCAAGCCTGGCGCCATGACAAGACACGTTTCCGTGATGTGGAAGAGGGCATTTCGTTTCGACTGCAGTTTCCCAGCGGGCTGATTGTTCAGGGCACCTCAACTTACGGAGCTGCTCCGTCTTCCTTTATTTTCGTTCAAGGATCGAAAGGCTGGATTTCGCTGACGCCGGCATTTCCGTTTGACGAAGAACGGGTGCTGACAGGCAAGATTGAAGGGCACTGGTTCGAAAAGAGGTTCAAGTTGGTAGACGAATTCGCGCCGGAAATTGATGCGTTTGCCGAGGCGATTCAGAAGCAAGGCAGCATTGAGGCGGATGGCGAACAGGGATTGCGCGATATGAAGATCATTGACGCGATTTATGAAGCGGCCAAAAAGCAGACTTCCGTTGCAATTCGCTACTGAGTTGGGAGAAGAAACAGGGAATGAGCTCTGAGATGGTATTAGCGGCAACGCTGGTAAAGCCTGGTCAGTACGAATTGCGCGAGTACCCACTGCCCGACCCTGCGCCGGGCTGTGTGCTGGTGAAAATGGAAATGTCGGGAATTTGTGGAACCGACAAGCACACCTATCAGGGCTACACCACCCAGTATGGCGATCACAAGTTGGAGTTCCCAATTATTCAAGGTCACGAGAATGTGGGGACAGTCGCGGCGATCGGCGGAGATGGACACTACACCGATTTCGAAGGCGTGAGTCTGCAAGTAGGCAACCGAGTAGTGGTTGGAGCGAACGTTGCGTGCGGCGCATGCTACTACTGCCGCCACGATTTTCCGTACTACTGCTGCGAGAAGATGACGGATTACGGCAACAACTTAAGCGCCAAGAATCCGCCACATCTTTTCGGCGGCTGGTCGCAATACATGTACATCGTACCGGGTAGCTTTCTGGTGAGGGTGCCTGACGATTTGCCATCGGAAGTCGCGGTGCTAACAGAGATCTTTGCGGTTTCGGTAGGACTCGATCGAGCAAAACAGATGTCTGCGTTTCCCAACGAATCGTTCCGCTTCGACGACACCGTGGTGGTTCTTGGCGTGGGCCCGCTGGGGATGTGCTTCCTGATGAAGGCGCGGATGTTGGGCGCCGGCACGATTATCGCGGCGGATTTGTCGGACTATCGGCTCGATTTTGCAAAACGGTTGGGCGCGGACCACGTGGTGAATGTAGGTAAAACGACCAAGGCCGAGCGCCTGCAGTTTGTTAGGGATCTAACGAACGGACGCGGAGCGGACATGGTTATCGAATGTGCTGGAGTGCCGCAAGCCGTCCCGGAAGCGCTGGAGACGATACGAATCAACGGCCTTTTGGTGGAAGCCGGCAACTTTTCGGACCTTGGCGAAATCTCGCTCAGCCCTCATAAACATATTTGCGCCAAGAATGCGCGGATTCTCGGTGTGGGCGGGGAAGAACCGGCCGCTTACGGTCCCAGCATGCGGCAGATGGCGCGCTACTTGAAGCATTATCCGCTGCGCGAATTTGTGTCGCATCGCTATGGTTTGCGAGACGTGGAAGCGGCAGTGCACAAAGCAATCGAGCCGGATTCCATGAAAGTGGTTTTGGAGCCCTGGAAGTAAGAAACACTTTTATTCAAACTTTTATAGTTTTTGGAAAGAGGACATGAGATGAGCGGATTGCATGAGCGTTTTTTGTTTGCTGCGGCGCCCGATAGCTGGGGCGTACTCGATTATCCGGGACCTTCTTGGGAGCAATCCTACGAAAAAATGATGGATGAGATGGTGGAGGCGGGCTACACGGGAACGGAGCTGGGTCCGTATGGATTTTTTCCAACCGATCCGAAAGTCCTGCAACCGGAACTGGAGAAACGGAAACTGAAACTACTTGCGTCGTTCGTCCCGGTGAAAATGACGGACCCTTCGGCGGGCGCGGCCGTCATTGAACGCATTCGCAAAGTGGGGAATCTACTGGCTACGCTGAAGGCACCGTTCCTGGTAATGGCGGACGACCAATCGAACGAGCGGAACGCCTACTCTGGGCGCGTGTACGATCCGGGATGCCCGACGCTCAGCGCCGAACAGTGGAAACATATCGGAAATATTGTGGCTGACGCTGAAAAAGTGGCGAACGAGTTTGGATTAGATCTGGTGTTCCATCCGCACGTGGCAACGTATGTGGAGACTCCGGAGGAGTGCGAGCGTTTCTATGATGCAACGTCTCATACCAACGTGGGTCTCTGCCTGGACACCGGTCACTGCGTTTACGGGCACGGCGATTCGGTGAAGGAAGCGGAAAAATACAAAGACAAATTGCGGTTTGTGCATATCAAAGATTGCAGTAACAAGGTGCTGGAAGAAGCGCGCCGTAACAAGTGGACGTTTGAAGAGGCGATTGAGCACAAAGTGTTCACGGTGATCGGCAAGGGCGATATTGATTTTTCAGCATTCTTCCGCACGCTGCTGAAGAATGGCTACTCGGGTTGGTCGGTGGTCGAGCAGGACGTTAAGTTCGGGCACACGGAAATTCCGCCGAAGGACAGTGTGGAAGCGAGTCTGAAATATTTAAAGGGCGTGGTCAGTCAATTCGGAGCTGCCGCAAAAGGCTGAAGGCTCAGCGATCGATAGGTCGAGCTATTCTTGAAGTCCCATGCGCTGCGCAGGCTGCTGTTGGTGGACCTAGGATTCCCTGAAGTCAAACAGACGCGGGCGCACGCGGAAACCACGCGTTGTATAGGCGACATAAAGAATGCCGACGCCCAGCCAGATGAGGCCGGCAAGTTTCGTCCAACTCTGCAAGCTGATTAGTAGAACGAAACAGAAAACAATCCCAAATCCGGGGATAAACGCGTCGACGAAAAAGTTGCGCTTGCCCATCGCTTCCGGCGCAAACCAGAAGTGCCGTAAGGCGGACAGATTCACGCCCATAAAAGCGATTAGCGCGCCGAAGGTCACCACTTCCGCGGCAAGTTCCCAGGGAATCGTGAGCACGGCGATGTACGCCAGTCCTCCAACAATCCAGATGTTGTAAATTGGATTGCTTTTGATCGGGCTGAGATAACCGAAAATCTTTTTGGGTAAGACGTCGTCGCGGCCCATGCTGTAGAGCAGGCGTGCCGCGCCAACATGTCCAGCAAGCCCGCACGCGATACTGGAGATGAGCAACATCACGCCGTACGCCGCGAAGAGAATGGGGCCACTAGCCACGCGTGCCACGTCCATGAAAGCAGTTTCGGGATTCTGGAAAGTGGTATGGTCCGGCCAAACACGCTGCGCCAGATAAACTTGCAGGCCGCTGAATAGCCCGGTGAACACACAGACCAGCACTGATGCGAGCAGAACGTTGCGCTTCGGATTCTTCACTTCTTCTGCCAGGATCGAGACGCCGTCGAAGCCGATGAAGACCAGTGCGGCGAGAGACGTGCCCGCCGCCAGTCCTCGTAGATTAAATGTTTTAGGATTGTAGATGGGCTGCAGCGAAAACAGCCCGCTGAAATGTTCGTGCAACACGACGTAGCGTACCGCTTGTACGAGGAAAACGGCGGTGACCAGCACCATGAAACCCAGCAGCACTTCGTTGGTGCGCGCGGTGAACTTAATTCCCTGGACGGTCATCAGGGTGATGAATCCAACGGTGAGCGCTGCGAGGATCCAGAAGGGAATTTTCGGCGCCATCCGCTGAATCGCCAGCACAGCGTACAGCGCGTTCTGTACTGGTTGAAATAAATACTCGAGAAACATCGCCCAGCCCACGACGAATCCCAAATGCGGATTCAAGCCGCGACTGATGTAGGTGTAAACGGAGCCGGAAGACGGGTAGACGTGCGCCATGCGGCCGAAACTTACCGCCGTAACCGACATGGCGACCATCGCAAGCAGCAACGTTAGAACCGTGTGACCGTGAGAAAGAACCTGCGCTTCGCCGAAGAGCGGCACTGCGGCAATCGGCGACGTAAGAATTACGCCGTAATAGATGAGGTCCCAAAGACTCAGAACGCGTTTCAGATGAGGTTGCGCAGGCGCCGCTGTTTGCGCCGCGTCTGTGGTTGTCGCCACCCTGACCTCTTTCTTTATTTGCGAGCCCTGATTCTCAGTGGTCCCATCAATTTCTCAGACGGTTTTATGTATCGCGCTAAAAGAAAAATCGTTCTTTCTTCCGTGCTTCCTGATAATTCTCGCGCGCAGCACGCACCGACTCGCGCTCGGAAACTTCGGCAAGAGGCACGTCCCACCAGGATTCGTAGCCGGGAACGTGCTGATCGTATGCGGTTTCAATAACGATTACATTGGTGCGCGTTTCCTTCCGCGCAGCCAGCAAAGCGTCTCGCAAGTTTTCATGAGTTCGCGCGCGCACGGCGTGTGCGCCTAAGCTGCAAGCATTCGCGGCAAAATCCACGGGTAAGAGTTCCCCGTCATAACGTTCTCCGCGCCTGAAACGGTAGTTGGTGCCCATGCCTTCATTGCCGCAACTGCGGCTCAAGCCGCCGATACTGGAGAACCCATGGTTGTCCAGCAGGACGATGTTCAGTTTGTAGCCTTCTTGCAGCGATGTGACGATTTCCTGCGCCATCATCAAATATGAACCATCGCCGATTAGAACGTAGACTTCGCGCTCAGGGTTAGCCATCTTAATTCCCAAGCCGCCCGCGATTTCGTAACCCATACAAGAATAGCCATACTCCATGTGATACCCGCCAGGCGCTCGCGTGCGCCACAATTTGTGCAAATCGCCCGGAAGACTTCCGGCGGCGCAGACCATCACATCGTTGGCTTCAGAAAGTTCGTTCACCAGGCCAATGACTTCTCCTTGGCTGATCGGTGGCTCCTTTCGTATCGAATAAATGCGATCGACTTCCGTTTCCCACTCGGCGCGGAATTTCTGGATTATCGCGGCGTACTCACTGCTTACGGAATAACCGGCAAGGGCCACCTGGAGTTCGTCGATCGTGACACGCGCATCGCCGACCAGAGGGATAGCCGCATGCTTGTAGGCGTCAAATTCGGCGACGTTGATGTTGATGAATCGTACGGACGGATTCTGAAAAGCTGTTTTCGAAGCGGTAGTGAAATCGCTGTACCGTGTGCCAATGCCAATGATCAGGTCGGCTTCCCGCGCCAGAATATTTGCGCCGGGAGTTCCGGTTACCCCCACCGCTCCAACTTCCCGCGGATGATCAAACGTTAGCGAGCCTTTGCCGGCTTGCGTCTCACTTACCGGAATTCCCGTGGCCTTGGCAAACTCCGAGAGTGCTCCGGATGCTTCCGAGTACAAAACGCCGCCACCAGCAACGATCAGAGGTTTCTTGGCCGCGCGTATCCATTCCATCGCACGCTTCAACTGCTTCAAGTCGCAGCGATTTCGCGGAATATTCCAAATCCGCTTCCGGAAAAACTCTTCCGGGAAGTCGAACGCCTCGGCCTGAACATCCTGCGGCATACTGAGTGTAACCGCGCCGGTGTCCGCGGGCGAAGTTAGAACGCGCATCGCTTCAGGAAGCGAGGTTAAAAGCTGCTCTGGGCGCTCAATGCGGTCCCAATAGCGCGACACCGGCTTGAAACAATCATTTACCGAAATATCTTGCGCCGTCGGCGATTCCAGTTGCTGCAAGACCGGGGCGACATTGCGGCGCGCAAAAATATCGCCAGGCAAGAGCAAAACAGGCAGCCGATTCACGGTGGCAGCAGCGGCGCCGGTCAGCATATTTGTCGCGCCTGGACCGATCGAGGTGGTGCAGGCCAGGGTCTGCATGCGAAAAGTAGTCTTGGCGAACGCCGCGGCCGTGTGCACCATCGCTTGCTCGTTGCGACACAGGTAGTAGCGTAGGCCGCGATCCTGCTCCAAAGCTTGCCCCATCCCTGCCACATTGCCGTGCCCAAAAATGCCGAAGCAGCCCTGAATGAACCGTGACTCCTTGCCATCGCGTGCGGAATATTGCTGCTGAAGAAATGCAACCAGCGCTTGGGCTACGGTGAGACGGCGTTTCATAAACTGAACTCCCCGAACCAACGGCACGAATTGCGCATAAGCATGCCGTAGATGGTGCCGGTATGCCACCAGAAATCGCGGCGAATTCCTAAGCGCTTATTATCCTGGCTGTGATTCACCTGACTCCTGAGAACACTGGATCTGGTCGCACGGGAACCGCGACCTAAAGCTGAAGTTAACGAACCAGCGGCAAACGCGGGTCCAGATCCTTCCAAGTCGACTTGAGCCACACATGATTTGGATCTTCGGTAACCGCGAGAGTGCGCGAGGTGCCTGCCAGAAAATTGAGGTAGTAAACGTTGTAGCCTGGGCCCGCGACCACCGGGTGATATCCGGAGCGCACCAGCACAGCGTCACCATCTTCGGCGCGCACCGTTACGTCGCGAGACTTGTCTGGCGCATACAGTCGCTGCAGCGCGAAGCCTTCGCGTGGCCGGTCAATTCGATAGTAATAAATCTCGTCCAGGTCGACTTCCGCAGGCGGATTGTGAATGTCGTGTTTGTGCGGCGGAAAGCTCGACCAATTTCCCCCCGGCGTATAGACCTCGATGACCACTAGCTTGTCAGCCGGAAAGTCTGGGGGAAGGATGTCCACAATCTGTCGCGAAGCGTTTCCGCCGCCACGCAGGCTGCTAACCACGTCTTTGGGAGTAATGAGCTTCGGCTGCAGTGTGGCTTCCGAAGGAGCTCGGGACTCTGCCAATTCACAAACGGTCTCCGCTTTGAAAGTGACTGCATTGCCCGTCGGTAGGTATACGCAATAGGGCAATCCGTCGAAAACGTTGGCGCGACCACCGATCTTCTGCGAGCCGGTGCCCCAATCCACAGCGCAATGGCCGCCAAGGAGAACGAAAGCAGCTTCCTCGCCGTCAGTACGCGCAGTGTACGTGTCCCCGGAAGCGAGACGACGCACCGACATGCTCATCCATTCCCAATTGACATTGTCGCGCGAGAAACGCAGCAATTCTCCCGACTGTCCGTCGGGAACAGGCCGGGAATGGACCACGTTAGGCAAAGTGCTCATAAACAGACTCCAAGTCGGCCGATCAGGAGAGCCTCCACGTCATCATAATTGCGCTACTTTGGATCAAAGCGCTTTGCCAGTCACCGGCAGATTGCTTGGCTAGCCGTCAAAAATGGAGCATAAATCCCGTCATTTTCTCAATTGTTTATATGCTAACCGGCTAGAGTTTATCCTAAAAGGGCCACCGTTTGTCAATGATGCAATTGTTAGAAACGCCCGTTGCAGAGCCGCGGGACGCTGGGGAATCTAGCCTGATTATTGAGGTCGACTATTTTTTAGGCGCTTTGGGCTTTGCTTTTATTTTCGCGTTCGATGGCTTGAATGGTGCGCTGCAGCCATGCCTTCAACGCAACTTCTAACTCTTCTTGCGTGCCCCACTCGTAAAAGGAATTCACACATTCGCCTTGACTGGTCAATTGGATGTGGCGACAGGGATAACGGGATTTCTTCCGATCTTCAGGGACAAATTGGATCAGGGCACATTCCGTGCAGGGCCGCGAGTGTCCCTCTTCGTGGAAATTAATACAGGTCGGAGAGTCTTCGAACACGAAGTTAGGTCGCCACGGGTAGCGAGCACCCTTTCGATATCCACCCTTTTCGAGGAAGGCGAGTTCGGCTCTCAGCAGTTCGAGGATGTCGCGGTCGTCTTGCATGGAAAAATTCCCAGAATACTCATCTCATAGGCGGAACGAAAAGGCCGTGATTAGAGTCACTACAAAGAGTGATGCGTGTCACGGGTACCGGCGTTCCCATCCTGTATCACTATCACATTGACAGGTGACGGCATGCCCTCCGATTTAATCCGCAACGGGAATCGCTTTCAGTTTGTCACTAAACTGGACGGGAGTGCGCTCCCCGATGGGAGTAATATGCGTACGCCGTACGGCCTGGAAATCATTGAGAATTGCCTAGCGTGTCCCCACCGCGAGGAGCGGCTGTTCTGTAACCTCCCAGAACCGTCCGTGAAGGCCCTAGCTGCCATTACCTCTTCTGCCGCCTATCCTAAAGGAGCCACTCTGTTTGTGGAGGGACAGCCCGCGCGGGGCGTCTTTGTGCTGTGCAGTGGGCGCGTGAAGCTTTCCACGTCTTCCGCGGACGGTAAAACGCTGATTTTGCGGATATCGGAGCCCGGGGAAGTCCTGGGGCTGCCCGCCAGCGTGACCGGAACCTGCTACGAATTAACCGCGGATGTAATTGAACCGACGCAGGCCAACTTTGTGTCGCGAACGGACTTTCTGAACTTTCTTAAGGAAAATGGAGAAGCGGCACTTCGCGTGGCGCAGCAGCTTGGCGAGACCTACCATGCGGCAATCTCTGAAATGCGGACGATCGGCCTGTCGCACTCTGCCGGCGAAAAATTGGCGCGGTTTCTGTTGGAATGGTCTTCAAATTACCCCGAAGAAAAGGGTCAGGTG
>JBAVNY010000061.1:0-1633 GCA_049691535.1 Candidatus Acidiferrum sp. | reverse complement strand
AGTCGTACGAATACGCCGCCCCATCCCGCAATATCACTCGCTTCGCGTGCGGCTCCAGGTCCACCGCCTCGCCCAGCAGCACCTGCACATTTTTCTGCTTGCTCAACACGCTACGCAGCGGCGCCGCTATGTCTCCCGGCGACAGCGATCCCGTCGCCACTTGATACAGCAGCGGCTGAAACAAATGGAAATTCCGCATATCGATCAGCGTCACTTCCGCATTCGCCCGCTTCAGCGTTTGCGCCGCCACCAGTCCGCCAAATCCTCCGCCCAATATCAACACTTGATGCTTATCAGCCACGGCTCTCACGCCTTCCTAGTCAAATATTTCAACGCGCTTCGCCTTTTCACACTGCTCCGTCATCCTGCTACCATGTTGGAGTACGCCATGGAACCGAAGTTACATCCATTTCCCCAGCATCTCGAACGCAATGCCCTTCGTCTGCTCTGCTCCAATCTCATCAAGCCGGTCACTCGCGTCGAACTCTCCGGCCTCCTCCATCCCGATCTATTCGATGATCCATTACACCGCACGGTTCTGGAGGAAATTTCCGCCCTCGGCCTCGTCGCCCCGCCGATCCTTCGCCACATGCTTCCCGCCCGCATCACCAATCGCGGCTTCCCCGATTTCGATCTCAGCGCGTTTCTCGGCGATGAACAGGCCAACGAAGAACAAATGGAAGTTCTCTTTCGCAGCGTTCTCGAAATGATCGAATTCCGCTATCGCGACGACGATTCCGACAGCGCCTTATCTGAGGATTAATCTTGCCCTGGAGTTCCCGTCGCGCCTTCGACCTTCTCGAAGCTCTGGCCTTCGCCGCTCTCGTCGCCTGGTACATCTGGCGCATGCAAACCGCCGCGCTCTGGACCTGGAGCCTGCTTCTCCTGTGGGTATTCGTCAGCTTCCTGTTTCACCGCGACACCCCAAAAACCATCGGCTGGCGCGCCGATAATCTTTGGCCGGCCACCTGCAAAACATTGTGGTTCTTCATTCCCTCGGCCCTGCTGCTTTGGGTCACAGGATTATCCCTCGGCATGCTTCATCGCGCGCCCATACATTTGATCAATCGACAGCGCTTCATCGGCTATTTAGCCTTCTGCCTGCTGCAGCAAATCCTGCTCAACTCCTACCTCACCAATCGTCTGCTATCCGCCTTCAACAACAACGCCATCGCCGTCGCGCTTCTCTCCGGTCTGATCTTCAGCGCTCTCCATTGGCCCAATCCCGTTCTCGTTCCGCTCACCTTCATCGGCGGCGTCGCCATGACTTGGCTCTTCGCCCGTGAACGCAACATTCTCCCCCTGACCCTGGCCCAATCCGTCCTCGGCGGCTTAATTTGGTGGGCCTTCCCCCTACTCTGGCACCACTCCATGCGCGTAGGCCCCGGCTTCTACTCCTTCCACAACTCCTTCCACTAGGAATTCCGAATCCTTGGTGTACTTCCCCGTTTAATCAATTGCCTACAATCCTCGAAAATCCAGCGCCGTAGGCGCGGCACCGCAAGTTAGCCCAGCGCGTAAGCGCTGGGTAAACCGCGAGCCGATCTCAAGCGCCGTAGGTGCGACACGCCGTTTGTCGATCCCACATCACCCAAATTGTCATCCCGACCGGAGCACGCTTCATGCGTAGCGG
>JBAVNY010000060.1:0-3366 GCA_049691535.1 Candidatus Acidiferrum sp. | reverse complement strand
GACTATAGCTACTCGTCGAACCGCTCACGTTTGGCGATGATCCGTAATTCTTCCCGTTGTTCCGCTGGTGCCGCGGGGGCCTAGCGGGAAGCAGGGCCGACAAGAGTAGGCCTCCAGCAAACGCGATTGCCATCATTGTGCCGGGCCGTTCCTCAAACTGGCTGCGCCAATCAAAGGTCGTTTTGACTTTCTGCTCCAGTTCGTAGAAATTCTCGGTCAAATCATCGCGAGTGCGATTGATTTGCTGTTCTATTTGATCTGCTCTTTCGCCCATTGAACATTCTCCTTTACGGTCTGAATCGTTTTCTCCGGCACTGGATCAATTTGCTTCAGTTGGCTGCGGCTGGAAGCCACAAGAATCAGAGAGATAATTGTAAGGACTCCGCCCACGAGTAGAGCCGCTAACCACGGAGCCATTACCAGCGAAAGGCCGTACACAGCCGCCAGCAAGAGAAATCCCATCCCGTAGAGCCCCAACACTGCGCCGGTACCCATGATTGCGGCGGGCTTCGATGCGCGGTCGGCTTTTTCTTTAAGTTCTACCTTTGCCAGACGGAACTCGGAGTGAATGATCTGCTGAATATTCGCGACGATATCCTGCAGCACGTCAGCCACAGAGCGCTGCGGCTGAGGAGATGTTTGTGGTGTCGCCATACCGGGACCCTCCACGAAATGTCTTAGTCGCTGCTCCGCAAACTACGCGCGATGATAAATCCCAACACGGCAGCAACGGCCAACGACACGCCGGGATAGCGCTTCACCACGTCTTGAATGTCTTCCGCCATCCCGCGCAAGTCGGTCTGACGGACATAGTCGGCTGTGGACTGGATGCGATCGGCTGCAGTGTGCCCGAAGTCGGAGAGTTGGTCGGACGTCGAATGCAGCGAGGTAGCACCCCTCTCCAAAGCGCTAGCCGTGGATTGACGAGAATCTTCGAATTTGTCCGCAGCTTTCCGTCCAAGGTCATTGAGAGCCTCTTTAGCATCGGCGGCCTTGTCGGAAACATTCCTTTTCATGCGGGCTGCTGTTCCCGTGCTCGACGCAGTTCCTGGGTCGCTTGCCGATTCTCTGTTGAATTCGTCCATGTCGTTCCTCCTATTTTCTATTGTATTTACGAAGTCTGTGTGGGTGCGCTTCAACACGTACCACTTGAAACTGATTCTTCTCTACAACCGATTGGATGGTAGCTTTGCGGTCGGCCAGGAGCCATCCGGTAAAGAGCCTAGAGCCTAGAACGGACTGGGGTATTTGACCGCGTGAGTCGTGAGTGCAGGCATCGGCCGATGAAGCTTCGACTGAATGATTTTTGCCGAACTACAGCGAAGTGCCTGAAGCCGTTAGGCTTTCGATCCTATTCCCGATAGCACAAATGATTGGCATTTAATGCGCGTTGGCCGAGAAATTGGCGGCAACTAACCCACACCCTGTGCTGTTCCGGTACTTGTGGCGAACCACCAATGAGCGCGGACCTTCCGCTTTCACCTATAAAGCTCCCTGGAGCATCTTACTAGCAGCGTTTGGGCCTTGTTTAACGATTGACGATACTGTTTTAGAGGAGGATGTATGCCACCGAGTGCGTGGAGAGGATACATTTCCTTTGGGCTGATCACCATGCCGATCCGGCTGTATCCCGCGGCGCGCGAATCGCGCGTGGCCTTTCACGAGATCCACAAAGAATGCGGCACGCGCATTCATCACCAGCTTTACTGCCCTTACGACGAACGAGTGGTGAGCCGCGACGAAGTAGCCATGGGCTATGAAGTAGCTAAAGATAAGTACGTGCTTGTCGACAAGGCCGAGCTGAAGAAATTGCAACCAAAATCCTCGAGCACCATGGAAATCATCGAATTCGTGAAGCTTAGCGAAGTGGACCCAATTTATTTTGAGACGTCGTACTTTGCCGTTCCAGAAGAAGCGGGAGCGCGTGCCTATAGCCTGCTGCTGAAAACGATGAGCCAAATGCGATTTGCCGCCATTGCCAAAGTCACGATGCATCTACGCGAGCGCACCGTGATCATGCGGCCTTATGATAACGGACTGACGCTGCACACCATTTACTACCAGAACGAAATTCGCGAAGTGAAAGATTACGGTAAATACGTGGCGAAGGATCTGAAGAAACAGGAAATTGCGCTCGCGGAACAATTTGCGAAGGCTTTGGCGAGACCGTTCCGACCCGAACAGTTCAAGGATGAGTATCAAGAGCGATTGAAGCAGCTTGTGGAGAGGAAGGCCGACGGGAAGCCTATTCCTGCTCCAGAGAAGTCTCCGCGCCTGGCACCGGTGATTGACTTGATGTCAGCGCTGAAGAAGAGCCTCGCTGCGGAGAACAAATCGGCTGGAGCTTCGAAAGGGAAGCGACTGAAGAAAACTGCTTGAGAATCTTGTGGCTTAACGTGACCTTGCATTTTCCCGACAGTTCTACGCACGCACCAAGAATTCCTCAGGGCCACACAATTCAGAATACCTTCACGTTTGACTCCGGCGGGTAAGGCTGCCGCGACGCCCCACTCGACAAAATCGCGGAGTTTCTCGCGCCCGTATCCGACAAGCCTGCTGCGGCTGCGCACCAGGTCAGTATTTAATTTTCGCAGGCTGGCTCCAATTAAGTGCGTTGTAAGCAGTCAAATTTTCACTTTGTCCTATCCTTTTTGTCGTCTTGCGGCTGCTCCCCAATAAAATTAGAATCGGTACTGAACTGTGGCTTTACGTGGCGGCATGTAAGTACTAAGGCCTTGCAAATCGATTTAATCGACGAACCTTGGCAAGGAATCGACCGGTCTCGGTCTGTAATCGGCGATGCGAAGTTAAGGAACTTAGCGAATAGTTAGGGCCGGGCCCTCAGAAAACATGTCTTCCCACATACCATTCCTCGATGCTGTAAAGGCCTCCATCATCATTACCGACGGCGCTGGTATGGTCACCTATTGGAATCCCTTCGCTGCGGAACTTTATGGCTGGCGCGCCGACGAAGTGATCGGCCGAAATATCATGGACATCACCGTCGCTACGGAAACGCGGGAAGAAGCCGCAAAACACATGGCGCAGTTGAATGCGGGGCAGGGATGGTCGGGAGAATTCAACGTGCTCTGCAAGGATGGGCGGCTGGTTACCGCGCTCGTAACGCTATCCCCCATGTTCGATGAGAATAATTCCATCGCAGCGATTGTCGGCGTGAGTCAGGACCTCAGCGGTCGCAAACGAGCCGAAGAGGAGCTTCTGAATGCGCGAGCGGAACTGGAACAGGAAGTTCACACGCGCACCGAGGAATTGAATCGGGCCAACGAAGGTCTGCGCGACCTTTCTGCGCGGCTATTGCAACTGCGGGATCAGGAAGCCCGGCGGCTTGCTCGTGAATTGCACGAT
>JBAVNY010000059.1:0-2051 GCA_049691535.1 Candidatus Acidiferrum sp. | reverse complement strand
GCCCTGAACCATTTCGGAACCAACGTTAAGGAAAAGAGCAGAAACAGTTACCGCGATGATGCTAAAGACTACGGTGTGAACTATCGCCGGTCTTCGTGCCCAGCCATAGCGAAAGGTCAAGATCATTGGAAAAGCGGCCAAGCCAAAACTCGCAAGTGCCGTAACAGATTCGGACCCAATGAGTAAGTAAAGGGCCATGGCAATAACGAGCGCGCGAGCAAGCAGGCGCTTTTTTCGGCGGTCGCTCTTGTCGTCTCGCCAAACTTCCAGAAGAAAATACAAGGAGGCCAATCCGAATACCAAGGTGAGGACGCCAAGTGCGTTCTTCTCCACAGTAACACCGGTCCAATAGGGTTTCCCGGCGTGACTATAGCTTCGCCCAAACTCTGGAAAGAACCTGCTGAATAAGATCGACAGAGGTATAAGCACAAAGCCGAGGCGGGTGTAGATCCGTTTTATAGCGACGGACCAGTTCGGTTCCGTCAAGACAACCAGGACCATGACCACATCTCCCAAGGACCTGAACCAGCGCTTCCCCGCTACCTCTGGGTATTGGGACCACAAGACGCTTACACCGCAGTACGCAAAATAGAGGAGGATTGGGATACTGGCCCGAATGAAGGGTGCGAGCCGCTGCGCTCTCTTGAAAAGCACGGCCACTCCCAAAAACAGCGCCAGAGTCAGCACCGCCCGATCCACCGGACTGCCTTCCAGGTAACGTTCCCCTGCGCCGCCAGCCTGTAAATGAAACCATTCCGAGAAGTTTCGGGTGCACCCGATGAACATCCAAAAAATGGGTATCCAAAGCGCCGAGGTAGTGGGCTCGTTTTCGTCCCGGTCCAAGCGGAACAGCCACCAGATGAAAAACGTAAAAAAGATAGTCGATACTAGGCGAGGTATCATTCGCTACCTGCGTCCCTTGGTTTCAGCATAATTCATCATTGGCCATTCTATTCTGCTGGGCCCTAGTGCACATCGACAAACAATCGGTGCAATAGCTCGAGCGTCAACAGCTTATGGATTTCGGTGGTGTAGTTGCGGTTGCCTTTGATGTGGCCGCCAACAATCATCTCAACCATTTTTTTGTCGAGGTACGGACGGGAGAGGTTGCGCGGGTCTAGCAGCATCTCGCGGACGTAGTTCGCTAGCGGATCGCGATACCAGACACGGTAGTGGGCAAACTTGTGACGGCCAAGGAACAGGCGTTCGAAGTGAAGAGCGGAGAAGGCGTGATCGATCTGGGCGACGCGTTGCGGCATCCCGTAATCGTAGGCGTATTCGGCTTTAAAGGTGAATTCGAGATACGCGCGGGTGATAGAAGCCAGTGTGTTGTTGCCATTGCCGGCGAGGCCACGATCGGAACGAATGGCGCGCAGGGCCGGGTTGCCGTCGCCAATCAGGCGAAGGCAGAGGTGGTTATTTACCAGGGCTGATTGCGGGGCACGAAAGACGGCTTGGACTAGATCGTTGTCGAGAAACGGAGTGCGGACGCCGAGTTGCGTTTGCTCCAAGGTGAGAAGGCCATAATGATGCCAAGGCGCCTGACGAAATACGGCGAAGGATGCAGCATTGGTTTGCAGCGCGTTGGCGTAAGTCAGCTTGGCAGTTTGAATTTGCGAAATAATTTCGGGGCGGAACAAGCCAGGCATGGGATCGACGGGCTTGAACGCCGGTGTGGGCGCATTGGGCGACCGCGGCATGGTGCGGCGAAGGACCTCGCTGCCGTAGTTGCCGGTCATACGCATGGGTGCTATTTCTCGCGCGCGGACATTGGCGAAAAGATCGGAGGCGCGATTGATTTCCGCGCAACCATCACTGAGAAAGACGGTGCGTTCGGCGTACCGCGCAAACTGCGAGAGAAACTCCTGGTCAAGCGGAATGACCTGGTGGGACTGGCCGCAGATGGTGGCGACTTTGCGGGCGATAGAAACGTCCTGGCATTCATGATAGGTACCACCGAAGGAGTAACACGGCAGAGCGCCCTTGGGAGCCTGCTGCCAAGCCATGATCATGCGGGTGTCCAGACCGCCAGTGAGGGACATGCCCATGCG
>JBAVNY010000058.1:0-2893 GCA_049691535.1 Candidatus Acidiferrum sp. | reverse complement strand
GCCCTGAATGCAGGCGGAAGTTAAATATTCGCCCTGCAGCTTGTCTCTCACTCCCGCGAATAACGGGTCAATTGAACTAAGGAATTTTTCGGAAGGCAGACCGCCTAATTCCGCATTCCACAGCCACTTATGACCCATCGCACAAATGCTGCGCTTCACTTTACGCGCGTCGGTAATACCGCAAAGAGTGGCCGAGACCATATCGCAATGTTCGAAAGCGGACTCAAATTGCGCTCGCTTTTTCGGATTGTGGCGCAACCAGTGAAGCAACTTCGAAAAACCCCATTCCGACGAATACACTCCTCCACTCCACTCAATCGCCCGTAGCTGTTGCTGAAGAGCTGCCGCGGTAATCTCTGCGGCTTCCTTTTTTGCGCGGTGATCGCACCAGAGATAGTATTCGTCGAGCGGCTCGAGGTTTTTTCCCACGGGTATGACCGATGAACCGGTGGTGTCCATGGCTATTGCTTGAACTTCATCACCGGAAATCTTCGCCAGATCAACCGCCTCGCGCATAGCGGACTCTAACGCTTTCATCTGATCACTGTGGGACTGCGTGGCGTACTCCGGATCTTCCCGTTTGCGGTGAAGCGGATATTCCGAGACGGCTGTAGCCAAGACTCCCCGTTCACGGTCGACTATTGATACCCGAACGCTGAGCGTTCCGAAATCGACGCCCGCTACAATCGCCATGATGGGCTGGCCTTTTGCGCGGTAATAACTGCACTAAATTTCCGAGAACTTGCCAAATTCACAAGCCTGTTCATCCTTCGCTCCGGGGCTGCCCGTAGTAGGCATTCTTACCGTGCTTCCTCAAGAAGTGGCGGTCGTGAAGCGTCTTACCGACGCAATTAGCACTCGAATTAATCTGCATTGTGAAGTAGGCCATGCGGGCCACAGTCTCGAGCATCCAGGCAGTTTCCGAAGCCTTGCGCGCATCCAGTCCCCATGCAAACGGTCCATGATTGGCCACCAGCGCTGCGGGAACTTCCAGCGGATCGATTTTGGCGAACGTCCGAGCGATCAGAATTCCAGTATTAAATTCGTATTCTCCGGCGATGTCCGCTTCGCTCATCTCATCCGTGACTGGAATCGGGCCGTGAAAATGATCCGCGTGTGTCGTGCCCAGGCACGGAATCGGCTTGCGAGCCTGGGCCCAAGAGGTGGCGTATTCAGAGTGCGTGTGGGCGATTCCGCCGATCATGGGAAAGGCCCTGTACAGGGCGGCGTGCGTGGGAAGATCCGAAGACGGGCGCAGGGGGCCCTCCACCACCGTACCCTGCAGATCGGTAACCACCATGTGATCCGCTTTTAGACCTTCGTACGGAACACCGCTGGGCTTGATGACGATCAATCCTCGCTCGCGATCAATTCCGCTGGCGTTACCAAAAGTTGAAAGCACCAATCCTTTCCTCACCAGGTCCAGGTTGGCTTCAACAACTTGCTCACGCAACGTAGCTAGCGACATGCACCCTCGGACATTGCTGCGGAGAATTTTTAGAACTCAATCGCAGGGCGCAATTGAATGGCGCCGCAGAACTTCAGTTTCGCGTCGAAAAACGAAATATGGTGCTGGAGCGATACGTTTGACCCGCTTTTAACACTGTAGACGGAAAATTCTTGTGATTTGGAGAGTCTGGAAAATGCTGGGTTTCCAGGCAGAAACCGGTGCGATGGTTATATGCCTGACCGCCCTTACCGTGGACTGTGCCATCGAGAAAATTTCCGCTGTAAAACTGGACGCCCGGTTCCGTGGTCAGCACTTCCAAAACCCGTCCGCTGTTGGGCTCAAAAACCACCGCCGCCAGCTGCACACCAGCATGATTGCTGCGCCGCAAAACCCAGTTGTGATCATACCCTCTGCCGAATTTCAGTTGCTCTTCGTCCTGATTTATTCGTGAACCGATTGCCGTCGACTGCTCGAAATCAAACGGTGTGCCCTTGACCGAACGTAACTCCCCGGTGGGGATCAATGTGGAATCCACGGAAGTAAACTCAGAAGCGTGCAGGAGTAACTCATGTTTTAGAATTTCCTGGGACATATCGCCGGACAAGTTGAAATAGCTATGATTGGTGAGATTCACAACGGTGTCTTTGTCGCTAGCAGCCGCGTAATCAATTTTCAGTTCATTTTTATCAGCCGGCAACGTGTACGTGACTTTCACCTTGAGGGTGCCGGGGTAACCTTCTTCGCCGTCGGGACTGGTGTAGGAAAACTCCAGAACCTCAGCTCCTGCGTTAGAACGATCGACCGCGGTCCATAGCCGTTTGTTGAAGCCCGTACTTCCTCCGTGAAGACTGTTGGGTCCATCGTTCTTCGGCAAGTGGAAGGTCGTTCCATTAAGGGTGAATTGTCCATCCGCGATTCGATTTCCGTACCTGCCGATAGACGCTCCGAAGAACGAGTTGTCTTTCTCGTAGCCGGCAATGTCGTCGTAACCGAGTACGATGTCCGTCGATTTTCCATCACGATCAGGAACTTTTAGCGAGACTAGCGAAGCCCCGTAATCGATAAACACTGCTTGCGCGCCTTTGGTGTTGCTCAGAACATAGCGAGACACGGAGCCACCGTCAGCAGTTTTCCCGAAGGCCGAAACCCTCACGTGGTTCTCCGCAGCCTGAGCGTTAAACGCCAACCCTAAGCCCAGAAATCCTGTCGCAACGGCGTGAAATTTGTTCATGGAGTTTGTATGAGTTAGGACACAGCTAACTGAGCAAACGTTTACCACGGCTGGTTCATCATTGCAATATGGATTCAATGCCCTTTGGGAGGGCAATCTTCCTCAACGAAAAACGTTGCGCTTCAGTCGTCGTTCCACGTTCATGCGGCCACGAGTGCGTTCTCGAGGATAGCGGTATACTAACCCCACCAAATTAGTGAATCACATGAGGA
>JBAVNY010000057.1:0-6315 GCA_049691535.1 Candidatus Acidiferrum sp. | reverse complement strand
CCATCCAGGCATTGTTGTCGTTGGCGGCGGAAACGTGGCAATCGCTGCACTGCTTGGTTTCTTTGGCGCGGACGGTGTGGGGAACGAAGGTGCTGAAGGCTTGGCCGGAAAGACCTTCGGCGGAGATGGTTTGTTGCTCATAGTAGAGCCAATCGCGATTGGCATTTTGCGAACTGACGAGCACGGCGCAGGAAGAGCGGGCCGGGGCGATGCGGTGTCCGGTAACGGTGCCGTCGACGCCGAGGAAATAGGCATCGTCGCGGAGGACTTGAAAATTGTAACTGGTGTAATTGCGTGTGGTGAGACCTTCGTTATGGAGCATGGGGCGGCGAACGTTGGCGGTCATTTGCAGATGGCAGCCGAAGCAGGTGGGAGTCCAGGACGAATGGCAGGCGTAACAGGTCATGGAGGAGTTGGCGTGGGCGAGTTGCGTGTCGTCAGTGGGGACGTGGGAGAGCGCGACGCCGTCTTTGTTCATTAATTTGGCGCGGAAGGATTTCATGCTGAAGTGCGAGTTGCCGGGAGTGACGGTGTCTTTGGTCTGGACGATTTCCCATTCGAGGTTGGGATCGGTCATGGAGCGCTGGAAAAGTTTGTCGGCACGCCATTCGAAGCGGCGGAGGCCGGCGGGAGTGCGCAGGGTTTCAAGTTGACGGCCGCGCGGTTCGCCGGGGCGCGCGGGGTCGGGAGCGGCAGGGCCGGAAGTGATAAGGGTGGCTTTCTGCTGGATGGTACCGTGGCAATCGACACAATCGATTTCAACAGCGGCGCGGGGCTCTCCGTAGAGTTTGCCGTTTCCGTGATTATCCTGGGCGAAATGGCAATCCGCGCACTGCAACCCTTTTTCGAGATGGATGTCGGCGAGATGGACTGCTTTCTGGAAACGCTGGGGATCATCGAAGGCGATGGGCGCGCCATCTTTGTCGAGCCAGTTCCCTTTTCGATCGTGATTGAAGACGGAGCGGAAAACCCAGCCATGGCCGTGGAAATCGGCGAACTGGGTGGTTTTGAGTTGCTTGTTGAACTCGGGCGAGCCGGTCTGATCCAAGAATTTTTCATCGCCCCAGTTGCCACGAGCGGCAGCAGCTTCGGGATTGCGCAGGGCGGACTGGTAGCGCTCGTCTTCAGTGGGATTGTGCTGCGTGGGCGGATACATTTTGTCGGAATCGATTTCGTTGTCCCACCAGGTGAGACCGAAATAGGTGGTGACCATGTTGGTGCCGGGATGGATATGGCAGATCATGCATTGACTGGAGGGAATGGCGCGGGTGAAGGCGTGCTTGATGGGATAGCCGGACTCCTTTTTGGGAATGGTGGGATCCGAGGAGGCGCTGTGCGCGAGATTGCCGAAGGAGGCGTACGGGCCGGAGTGAGCGGAGTCGCGATCATTAGCGTAGATAACGTGGCAGGCGGAGCAGCCGCTGGATCGGAAATCGCCGGGATGATCGTTGGTGCCTGGCAAAGAAAGAACAGGATCGAGCAGACGTGTTTTCTGCAGGCCGAGGAACACCGGGTCGGTGCGCAGTTCGGTGCCGAAGCCGCGGTCGCTAAGCTTATCGTCGGGCTTGCCGGGAATTTCTTCGCGCGAAGGATTGCCGAGTTCAGATTTTTTCTCGCCGCCGCGTTCGAACACGCGGAGAACGTTGCCTGGCTGAGAAATTTCCCAACGATAGAGAGGCGTGAGTTCGGGAAGGATGCCCTTGGTGCGAGTGTCTTCGGCTGTTGGCGGAGGAAACGTTTTGAGCGATTGCGGCGTGCCGTTGCGGTCGTAACTTTCGCCGAAGCGAGTGTTTTTGTAGGGAATGCCGCCATTGTTGTAGAGTGCGGCGCCCCAGAGAAAACCGGAGTGGGTCATCATATTCGTGGAGACAGCGCGTGTTTCGTTGGGATGACAGCCAGAAGTACCGCAGGTTTCGGGAGCGACTCGGAGATCGCCGGGATTGATGAATTTGACGTATTCAGGAGATTCACGCAGCCAAGTTGTGTAGAGGCGTTGCAGGCGGGCGGAACGATTCTTGAGCGCGGGATCGTGCGGTTGGACATGAGCTTTTTCTTTGGCGGCGAGATATTCGAGAGTTGTGGACGCCGTTCCTGGAACGATGGTGATTGTGGAGTTGCCGCCGTGGCAATCGGTGCAGGCAAGGTGGACGGCCTTTGAAGGATGCATGGAAGGTTCGTCGGTGGCGGAGTGACACGAGACGCAGCCGGAGGATCTGCGATCAACGTCTTGTTGGGATTGGCCGGAGAGGGTGTTTGGCGGACCTTGCGCGGAGGCTAGTGAACGAAAGGAGCATGTATTTGCGAAGAGAAGGATGAAGGAGATCGCGCAGATAAGAATCATGAGCAGGCGCGCGGAGGCGCGTTGCGAGCGATGGATTTGCGGATGGAAGGATTGCGCTGCCGACTGAGCATTTAGTGTCGCACCCTTCGACGAGCTCAGGGCAAGCTCTACGGCGCGGGTGGGGGACTTGATTTTGTACCCAGCCCTTACGGGCTGGGCTAACTTATGTCGCGCCTCCGGCGCTTGTAGCCGAGCTAACGAAACAGGTTTCCTGCATGGTGAACTTCCCTGTGAGTTTCGAGCCTTGCATTTTGCAAAATAACTCATTCACGCGCCTTAGAAAGTGAACTTAGCGATGCCAAAGACTGAGAATTGCGTACGACCCGTATAGATGTCGCGAAAACCTTGGCCGGGTTGGAGCATGGAAGCGCCGCCCGTGAGCACGATATTTTCGGAGAGTGGCGGGCGGTAGCGCACGCCGAGACCGAGATCTTCGCCGATGGTGTGGCGAATGGGCGATTGGAATAAAACGTATTCGAGCGGTTCGGTGCGCATGAAGCGCAGAAAATTAAAATTGGCGAAGCCCTTGAGCTTTGGGGTGATGTCGAAATCGGCGCCGGCGTTGACGAGGAAAATTCCGGGATTGACGAAATTGGCCTGACCTTCTTCCTTGCTGGAACGCATGTTGGGCAGGAGACTTCCATCGGTGGTGAGGGCTACGCCAGAACCGGTGAGGCGAATCGCTTCACGATTCCAAAAGCTGAACAGACCTCCAGCAAAATTGGGCAGATCATCGATGGCATCGAAGCCGCGAGCGCGGCCGTCGCGCGGATTAGCATCGCCGGAAGTGTAGAACGTGGAGACGCGATAACGAATCCAATCGCGATCCAGAGAGATTTCTGCAGCAACCATTTGGGCGTTGACGGTGACGGGGCGCCCGGCGATGGGGTTGAAGGTGTCTTCACCAACTGCCTGGTAGAAGGCATGTGTGAGATTGAGGCGCTTGATGTGGCCGCTGCCGAGCCAGCCGAGATAGCCGACACGAATTCCGTGCGGGATGGGTCCGACGCCTTGGACGACGACGTTGCCGACGGAAGCCGGGCGAGCGAGGAAGCCGTTGTCGTCGTAGTGGATGCTGGGATCGTCCTTGTTAAATGCGCCGATGAATTCCGCGGTGTAGCCGGGAAAGAAAAAGTCCTGGATATAAAGGTTACCGAGAACGACTTGCTGATTGCGGCGCGCGAAGCTGTTGAGTCCACTGTTGGTATTTTTCTCGAGCAGGTTGAAGTAGGCGGCGTTGTATTCGAAGCGGTTGCTGCGCAGATCGCCAAAGATGCGAACAGCGGGCTGTTCGTCGACGAAGAGAAAGCCGCGAAAATCGGCATTGAATTCCTGAATGCCTGCACGCACGGAAACAAAATCGTAATTGGGACTGAGGTCGTGAAGTTTTACTTCGACGAAGGCTTCCTGGAGACCAATGTGGCTATCGAGTCGGGTGGTGCCGGCGCGGACGTCGGGGCTGACGACGCCAAGTTCGCGAACGTCGAGGTAATTGAGGCTGCCTTCCGGAGTGACGCGAATGCGCCAGTCAACCGGCTTGAAGGATGCGTCGCCATGAAAAAGATCGAACGAGAAACGGAAGGTCTGATCGAGAAAAAATTGTTGGCCATTGCCGAAGAACGCGGCACTGCCGGGTTGCGCGGGGCTTGCGGCGGTGGGAGTGGGAACGCGACGGCCATCGACATAGGTTTCGGCCGATCCGGTGAAATTGAAGAAGACTTGCTGGCCGAGGAGTTGCGGCCAAACCGGCACGTCACCTTTGAAGCGGTTGCGGTTGAAAGGGTCGTACCAGTGAGCCTTCGAGTATATGTACTCGCCCGGGGTCGAATAGCGGCGATAGTCGGCTTGTTCAAGGGCCCAGCGATTGGGGACGGTATTGAAGACATCCGCGACTGGCGGAAGAACATCGGGAGCAAGTTCCGCGATGTAGTTGGGATCGGAGTCCAGGCGGTGACGGAATTCGCGATAGATTCCGAGATTGGCTGCGGCTTCAGAGGCAAGAGGGGGCCCCAGATCGGGCTGGCGTGGCAGGCGAGAGGAGAGTGCGGTGTTTGGCGTGGCGACAAGAAAAATTTCGAGCGTGACGACTTCGTTGGCATTCAACGTGAGTGAAGCCAGTTGAAATGGCGAGTAATTCTCGGCCTGAACCTCGAGCAGGTAATTGCCAGGCTCGAGAGGAACGATGCGGAAGACACCTTCTGCCGACGTGACGGCGGAGATGCGCTGGCCGCTTTGCAGGCGAGTGAGAGAAATATTGGCCGCTGCTATGGGGCGGGCGGGAGCGCCAGTGATCTGTTCGCGAACGACCCCTTCGAGAGCGGCGGTGCTAAGGGCCTGCTGACGCGGAATGCGCTTGGTCGGACCTGCTTCCTGGGAGACTTGCGGTGCAGGAGCGGATTGCTGAGCACACAAACACGGAACGAAAAAGCTCGCAGCGCAGACAAGAAATGCCACAAGACGCAAGGTGGAGAAGAATGAGATTTTGGCAGACAGTGAAGGGCCGCGGCGCGATGAGGCCCGAACAGAATTGGCAAGGAAGCAGGTGCGCGATTTCTGGGGGAAATCAAGATGCATGCGAATTGTTCAGCCGGTCTTAGTAAGCCGAGAAGCTTGCATCACTAGACAAGATTTTGGGGAGCACGGCAACCTTTTTTGGAGAGCAGTGCGAATAGTCGATAACGTGGTGAAGTGTTGGGCGCGGGAGTACCGATTCGCACCGGGAAAAGAGATGCGCGTTGTGAGCGCTGCAGAGCGTATGTTACCAACGAATGTACCCAGCATGGAACATACTCTGCGAAAACCGGTGGAATCCTCGCGACGCGCTTATAACCAAAGGCGGAAGACGATTGTGTTTGGAATGATTTTGGCGCTGGTGCTGGCGTCGGCGCTGGTGCTGTTGCTGGTGGGATGTGGCGGAGGCGGGGGCGCAAGTACGAGCAGCAGTGGCGGCACATCTTCTGTGGCGACTACGTCGGCTTTGAGCGCGAATGACGTGCAAAACGTGGTGCAAGCGGCGGCGGAGGCGGTGGATTCGAACAGTATGGTGATTGCGGTCGTGGACCGCGGCGGAATTGTGCTAGCGGTTTACCGCAAACCGGGAGCAGGGGCCAGCGATGTTGGAGATTTCAGCGCAAACGTGGATGTGAACGACTTGGCGGTGGCGCTGGCACGCACCGCGGCATATTTCAGCAACGATCAGGCGCCGCTCTCGACGAGAACGGTGCGATTCATCAGTGGGATTCATTTTCCTCCCGGCGTGAGCGACGCTCCTCCCGCGGATTTATACGGAATCGAAAATACGAATCGCGGGTGCACGCTTAGTGCGAATTACTTACCTGGGCAGGCGATTCAGCCTTCATTGTCGTTATCGGGCGGATTTGGATTAGGAATTATTACAGGGAAAGCGGATGTAAATGACAGCAACCCGAACGCATTGAGTCCGGGAGGTGTGCCGCTCTTTCGAAACGGAGTGGTTGTAGGTGGAGTGGGTGTCGCAGGAGTTGCCGGAGATATTGCGGAATATGCAGCTTATGCAGCTGCGACTACAAATGGCTTCGGGCCGACACCGGCGCCTCCGGGAGTGGTCTTTCTTGGAGGAATCGCGCTGCCGTTTGTGAATCAGACGACGAGACCCACAGGAACAAACGCGGGAACATTCACGGGAAGTTTCCTGCTTGGGCCGACGGCAAGCGCAGGCCAGCCCGCCGAAGGCGATTTGATTACTCCGACTGGAGGCCCGCTGGGAGGCCTAAGTGCCGCCGACGTGCAACAGATCTTGAATAATGCAGAAGCCACGGCGAATCAGGCGCGCGCAGCGATCCGTTTGCCGCTTGGCTCTAACACGAAAATGGCGATTGCGGTGGCCGATCTGGATGGAACCTTGATTGGTTTGCGGCGGATGACGGATTCCACGGTATTCAGCATTGATGTGGCCGCAACGAAAGCGCGGAACATGGTGTACTTCAACAGCATGG